>JAEMQE010000167.1:18692-22855 GCA_022758945.1 Lentimicrobium sp.
CACAATAACGAGTACCAACACATCTGTTATACGCCATGTGGTTTTGACCTTGACGGCTGTGTGATGTTGCTGCAACAGGACAAACTGTTTCACAAGGTGCGTGATTGCAGTGTTGACACATTACAGGTTGAAAAGCAACTTGTGGATTATCGGCCGGATGTTGCAATCTATCAAATCCAGATAATGAACCATTCCCTTCTCTATCACCAAAAACATAATCAATTGCTCCAACTCCAGAAAGATTTTCTTTTCTTTCGTTATCTCCTGCAAAAGTTTCTTCCGAAGAATAATATCTATCAATACGCAACCAGTGCATATCACGACTTCTTCTTATTTCAGATTTTCCTACAACAGGAACGTTGTTTTCGGCGTGGCAAGCAATAACACAAGAACCACAACCTGTACAAGCATTCAAATCGATAGAAAGATTAAAATGATGTCCAACTGAACGATCAAATGAATCCCATAAATCTACTGTTGTTGCTCTTACTTCTTTGTGATCCAATGAAACCATTGGTTGTTCGTTCCAAAATTCTGCATCTTTGGAATTGAATATCTCTAAAGTAGTTTCTTTAATAATATCGCCTCTTCCCATCAACGTTTTTTGACCTTGAACACAAGCAAACTCGTGATCTCCATCAACTTTTGTCAATGTAACAGATTGAACATTGTTGAAACCTTTATATAATGAGTAAGCATTTAAACCCACTTGCATTTCTTCTTTTAAAGCGGCTTTTTTACCATAACCTAAAGCTAAACCAACAGTTCCAACTGCTTGTCCTGGCTGAACAATTACCGGAACATTTTCTAATACAGCTCCGTCAGCAGTTTTGATTGTAGCATAGCTTCCGTTCAAACCACCATTGGCAACGATTTCATTTGATAAACCTAAAAGTTTAGCATCAGCATTCGAAACAGTAACATAGTTATCCCAAGAAACTCTTGTGATTGGATCTGGAAATTCTTGCAACCAAGGATTGTTGGCTTGTTGACCGTCTCCTAAACCAGTTTTGGTATATAAATTCAACTCTAAACTTGGTGCCCCTTTTGATTGTGCCAAAGCATTTGCTGCAGCAGCATAATCAGCTGAACCCGCAGAAACTGAAGGTATAGTTCCAACAAAAATTCCGTCGTGTAATACTTGATTCCAAGTAGAACCTGCAATAATTGATGCTGAACTTGCTTTTAAATAATCGTAATAAGTACCTGGAATTCCATTCAAAGATATTAAAGCTTCTTGGAATTGTTTGGTATTAAAAACAGGACGAATGGTTGGTTGAGTCAAACCATAAGTTCCTTTTGTGATGCTTACATCTCCCCAAGATTCTAAATAATGAGGCGCTGCAGCAGCAATAGTTGACAATATAGCAGTTTCATCTTCTCTCAAAGAGAAGGAAGCCGAAAGACTAACTTTTTTCAATCCTTCAACAAAATCTTTTGAATTTGGTAAAGAATAAACTGGATTAACGCCACTCATAATCAAAGTATGAACGCTACCTGCTTTCATAGCTGCAACTAATTGAGCCACTTTTTGGTTTGATCCTTTTCTGATTTGTCTTGTTCCAATAGTTGAAAAAGACTCACTTCCCAATGCTTGATTGATGGCTAAGACCAACAATTGAGCATTTTTATCTTGGATTCCAGAAACCAAAACTCCTTTGCTACCCGCTGCTTTTAACTGTTGAGCAGCTTTAGTAACTTCGGCTTTGAATTTTGCATCTAAAGTTACCGGAACCGAAGCTCCAACAACTGTATTATATATAAGGACTAATGCTTGCTTTTGATTGGCAGTTGACATTGCAACACGTTTATCGGCAGCAGCACCAGACAAAGTCATATTCGCTTCTAATTGAAAATGACGAGATATTTTTTGACTTCCTTTTGGTCCTTGAGGAATTCTTCCTTTTGCATAACCTGAGTCATAGCTTCCACCTTGCCAATCTCCTAGGAAATCTGCACCAACAGAAACAATTACAGAAGCTTTTGAAAAGTCATAATCAACCAAACCTCTTTCGCCATAAACTGTTTCGAATGCGTCTAACGCTTCTGATTCAGAAACCGCATCGTAAACTACGTGTGTTGCGTTTGCATTTTTAGCAAGAAATTCAGCAATCAACTTTTCAGTCGATGGACTTGCTAAAGTTCCTGTCAAAAGAACAACTTGTCCTCCTTTTGCTTTGGCATCAGCCAAACCTGTTTTAATTTTTGAATCAACATCAATCCAAGTTGCAGCTTTCCCAGCAATTTTTGGTTCTTTCAAACGCATACTGTCATATAATGACAATATCGATGCGTGGATTCTGGCGTTTGCAGCAAATTTTGCCCCTGCCATTGTGTTATTGTCTATTTTGATAGGACGCCCTTCACGAGTTTTTACTAAAAGATTAGCAAAATCGAAACCATCAAAAACAGAAGTTGCATAATAATCTGCAATTCCAGGAATAATTTGTTCTGGTTGTACTACATAAGGTATCGACAAATGCACGGGACCTTCGCAAGCTGCAAGTGTGGCTGCCGCTGTAGTAAATCCAACGTACTTTAAAAAGTCACGACGTGTTGTTGATGAAGATGATAAAGCACCATCATTTCCTAAAAATTCATCCGTAGGAATTTCTTCAACAAATTCGTTATTTTTAAGCGCCTCAACAATAGAACTATTTCCGTCTAGTTCTTCAACACTTTTCCAGTATTTTTTGTTTGATGACATATTCTATATAAATATTAGCTTCTTAATTTTTTGTTTCAAGTTTCTTTTGTTTCAAGTTTCAAGTTTCAACAACCTGAAACTTTAAACTTTAAACTTTTCTTAATAATGGCATTTACCACATTCCAATCCACCCATTTGTGCTGCAGTCAATTTCTCTACACCATATTTTTTGGAAAGTTGTTCGTGAATTTTGGTATAATAGTCGTTGCCTTCCATTTTAACATCTGTTTTTCTATGACAATTAATACACCAACTCATAGTCATTGGCGCAAATTGTTTTTGAACTTCGTAAGTTTGAACCGGACCGTGACAAGTTTGACAAGCAACTCCAGCAACCGTTACGTGTTGTGAATGGTTGAAGTAAACAAAACTTTGCAAGTTATGAATACGAACCCATTTTACAGGCTGTGTAATTCCGGTGTATTTTTGATTGACTTTATCCCAACCAACAGCTTTGTACAATTTGTCGATTTCTTTATCGTAAAAAGCTTTAGAATACTCAGCTGTTGCTGTAGTATCTGAAACTTCGGCGATATTTTTATGACAGTTCATACAAACATTTAGGGAAGGAATTCCTGAATTTTTACTTACACGAGCCGCAGAGTGACAATAGTTACAGTTAATACCGTTACTTCCTGCGTGAATTCTGTGAGAATAATGAATTGGCTGAACTGGAGAATAATTTTGATCCACACCAACTTGCATTAAATATCCGTAAACAAAAAACGCACTCGCCAATAATAAGAATATTGAAGTAACCAATACTAAAAATTGATTTTTCGCAAATGCTTTCCAGATGGAAATAGTTGGTTGTTTTGAAGCAACGTTTATTCCATTTGCCGCAGCAACTTTTCTTAAAACATTGTTTACTAAAACTAGCATCACAATAAGTATTGCCATCACTAAAGACAATGCACCAAGAATCACATCATTTGAAATTCCTCCTGTATTAGCCTCTGATCCTGGCACTTTTGCTCCAACTACTGGAGCAGGAGCTGCAGCTTTTGGCTCCATAGTGTAAGCAATAACATTATCAATGTCTGCTTCCGATAATGATGGAAAAGGAGTCATTGGAATCTTGTTGTTGTCTTCAAAAAGTTTCACTGCTGCAGGATCACCAGATTTAATTAATTCGCCACTGTTGTGAATCCATTTGTAAAACCAAGCTTTCTCGTGTTTAGCTCCAACACCTCTAAGAGCCGGTCCGGTTGCTTTTGCATCCAATTTGTGACAAGCTGCACAATTTGTGTTAAAAATTTCTTTCCCTTTTACCGGATCGCCACCTTGCGTAACTGCAGGTGCTGCTGTTGCCGCTGCTGGAGTTGTAGCCGCTGCCGGAGCCGCTGGTGTTGCACCTTGCGAATAAGAAGTTAAAGATAAGGTTAGCATTAAAGCTAAGCTTAAATATAATTTCCTTGTAATCGAACTATGGTTACCCATCTTTTTCATATAGTAT
>JAEMQE010000013.1 GCA_022758945.1 Lentimicrobium sp.
TCAAAAAATAGGAGTTCCATTTGAAATACCTGATGTAGGAGAGCATATTGTGATCTTTAAAAAAAATAAAAATGAATAAATTTTATATTTTACTCTTGATTTTCAACATTTTCAGTTGTGAAAGAGAAATGGCAAAAAAAGAAGTGACTTCCACTCCTTCAACTTCAATTCCTGTTATCCAACACAAAGGAAAAATAGTTACTTTTGATAGTATTTTACTAAATTCTTTTGACAGTAAAATTCTTAAAGATTTTTATAAATCATCTGGTTACAAAACTGTTTGGCAGTCAAAAAAAAATAGAGAAATCATATTGGAACAACTCTACAATTCCAATGAAGAAGGACTAAATCCAGCTGATTATAATATAAATAAATTGCGAAAATATGAGAGGAAAATTGCTTCTTTAGATGATAATAAATTAGCAAATTATGATATTTTGCTTACTAATGGCTTTCAAAAATACCTTTCACATTTGACAAACGGAAGGTTAAATCCTAGAAAATTATATCAAAATTGGGATTTAAAAGAGAATGAAATTGACATAAATGAAACAATCTTGCTAATTAATGGCGATTCATTGGCAGAAAAAATCGAACTATTAAAACCCCAGCACTTGGTTTACCAAAGATTAAAAAGAGCACTTGCAATTATCAATACTTTACCAAAAGACAATTTTAAAAGGTTAGAAATAAAAAATAAAATTGTCCTAAACGACACCAACTCGTCATTAATTGACATTAAAAAAAGATTAATTTACTGGAAAGATTTGCAGCCAAAAGACAATGTGTCCCCTATTTATGACAGCGAAACTTTTGAAGCCATAAAAAAATTTCAAACCCGTCACGGATTGTCGGCAGATGGCGTTATAGGCAAAGGAACTGTTGAATCGCTCAATTTTTCGAAAAACCAGCGTAAAGAACAAATTATTGCTAATCTTGAGCGCTGGAAATGGTTTCCAAAAGAAATGGGAAAGGAATATGTAATTATCAATATTCCTGATTATAAATTGACTCTGGTAAAAGGCAAAGACACGATTAGAACCCATAAAGTAATCATAGGAAGGCCAAAAAGAAAAACACCTGTATTATCTTCGAAGCTGACTCAAGTGGTTTTTAATCCAACCTGGACAGTGCCCCCAACAATTTTGAGAGAAGACGTAATTCCTGAAATTTTAAAAAACCGAAATTATTTAGCTAAAACTAACATCAAATTATATGACAGCAACGGAAATGTAGTACCTGCAAATAAATGGCGTTTATCAAAAGCAAAAAGCTATCGTTATGTGCAAAGTCCTGGAACATTTAATTCACTGGGAATGGTTAAACTAATTTTCCCCAATCGGTTTTCAATTTATTTACATGACACAAATCACAGAGATTTTTTTGAAAAACCAAAACGCTCTTTGAGTTCAGGTTGCGTGAGAGTTGACAATCCGTTAGAATTGACTGAATATTTAATGGATGATGCAACCAATTGGAATTTAGAAAAAATCACCGAAACGCTTCAAAGCGAAAAAACAAAGCAGGTTAATTTAAATAAAGAAGTCTTTATCCATATTTTATACTGGACAGCTTGGAGCGAAAAAAACACTTTAATTTTTAGAGACGACATCTATAATCTTGATGCCGATTTATACAATCAATTAGGAAAATAAAGCAGAAATTGTTTTAAAGCTTCTTGACGGATGGTAGATAAACAGGCACGATTTATTCTTTATCGTGTTAACAATTTCTTTAAGTGACTCTTCCGGAATGGCAGGACAGCCTTGACTTCGTCCTAATCTTTTATTGCATTTTATGAATGAATTTGAAACATAATTTGCTGAATGCATTACCACACCTCTTTCTCTCGCATTATCATTAATTCCTTTTTCTAGACCGTCTAATTTAAGTGACATACCGTGTTTTCCGTTATAGATTTCACCCGTAGCATAAAAGCCAAGGCTACTTTTAAAAGAACTGTTAGAATTCGAAAAACTATTTGCATATTCTTCACCGGTATTTCTTCCGTGGGCAACTAAGGAATTGTATAAAATAGTATTGGTATCCAAATCGATTACCCAAAGTCTTTTAATATTTGAAGAAAGGCTAAAATCTACCAAGGTCAAAATGTCTTTTTGAATTAATCCTTTCTCTTTCAATAAATAAAAACCTTTCAGGGCCTCTTTAAAACTTTCGGGATTAGGCAAATCAAAATGATTGGAATTCAAGTTGTTATAAACCGTTTCGATGTTTGAATCGGAACTTGATTTTAAAACACTTGCAACTTCTATTTTTCGGGAATTTACTGAATCAGTACTATTTGTTTTACTTGTATAAAATGAGAATAATAAAAATAAAACAGCAGGAAATATCTTATAAATCATTGATAATGTTTAGGTTATACATTAGACTTAGGACTGCAAAGATACAACAGAAATATACTTTTTAAAAAAAATTAAGAAAAAAATATGATTTCCAATGTTATTTAGGGTCATTATTTATAGCCGAAAAATCACATTTTGTTTGCTTTTTGTGTTAATTTTACTATTTTTGTCTATCATTTATCATAATATATGTCGAAGTCCTACTCTTCATTACTGCTTTTTTTAGTTTTTATTAATTTTTGCTCCTACGGTCAAAAAAAGACACTTCAGGCAAAATCTACTATAGAAAACATTGTTATTGACGGAAAAATTAATGAAGAAGCATGGAAAACCGCTCCAATTGCCACTGATTTCATTATGTATGAGCCGGATAATGGAAAGCCTATCAGCGAAAAAAAGAAAACAGAGGTAAAAGTTCTTTATGATAATACAGCAGTATATATTTCGGCTGTTTTGTATGATGATGAACCCAATAAAATTTCGAGAGAATTAACTAATCGCGATGTTTTTGGGGTTTCTGATCATTTTTTGGTTTCAATCAACGGATACAATGACGGGCAACAAGATTTTAGATTTTATGTCAGCGCTGCCGGAGTCCAAATGGATTGTTTAGCAACTGAAGATCTTGAAGATTATAAATGGGATGCCATTTGGGATAGTGAAGTAACTTTAACCGATTTTGGTTGGGTTGTGGAAATGAAGATTCCTTATGCAGCACTTCGATTTTCTAAAGCATCAAAACAAACTTGGGGTTTAAATTTTACGCGTGAAATAAAGCGTGATGCACAAAAATATACCTGGAATTTTGTTGACACAAAAATAGGTTCCATAATCACGCAAGAAGGGATTCTGGAAGGGATTGAAAATATAAATACTCCTACGCGACTTTTCTTCATTCCATATACTTCGGCATATTATCAACAAAATGATTATGGATCTGACAGAACCTTAAAAGCGGGAATGGACATTAAATATGGAATAAATGATGCCTTTACACTTGATGCGATATTAGTTCCTGATTTTGGACAAACAAAATTTGATAATGCTATTCTAAATCTCGAACCCTTCGAACAGCAATTGAATGAAAACAGACCTTTTTTTACGGAAGCAACTGATTTATTTTCAAAAGGAGGCTTGTTTTATTCTAGAAGAATTGGTGGCGCGCCAACAACTGAACCAACCACCGCAGCTAATGAAAAAGTCACAGAATATCCAAGCTCTGTTAATTTAATAAATGCGGTAAAAGTTTCCGGTCGAACAGAAAAAGGACTCGGAATTGGGTTTTTAAACGCCGTTACCGAAAAAACTTATGCCACCATTTTAGATACAATTTCTGGAACAACCCGAAAGGAAGTTATAGAGCCATTAGCTAATTATAATGTTTTAGTCTTTGACCAGCGTTTTAATCAAAACTCATCTGTTTCCTTTGTAAATACAAATACCATTAGAAATGGAAACTTTCGTGATGCCAATGTTTCAGCTTTATTATTTGATTTAAATACAAAAGCTAACACCTACAATTTATATGGAGATTTTAAATACAGTTCCATTACAGGTTTAGAAAATTATGATGGTTACAAAACATCGTTAAACTTTGCAAAAACAAGCGGAAAATACAGATACTTGTTTTTCGGAAAATACATATCCAAAAATTACGATATAAATGATTTGGGAATTATTTTTGTCACTAACTACCATGCTGCTTATGCTGAAATGAGTTATAGAATTATAAATCCAACAAAGTCTTTTAATTCATTTAAAGCTTCTCAAAATATAAATACTGAAATACAAAATACGACGGGAAAAATCCAAGAAGCTTGGTATCAAATTAACGCTTCTGCAACTACATTAAAAAACCATTATCTTGAATTTCGTTTTACTCTTAATCCATTAGAACGATTTGATTTTTATGAACCCCGAGAATATGGAAGATATGTTTTTAAACCCAAAAGTGTAGTCGGTTATATTCAGTTTTATTCGAACGAAAACAAGCCCTTCCATTATGAAGTAGAGGCTGCGGCTGAAAAATTTGATGAGGAAGGAAGAAATACTTATTTATTAAATGGTGGAATAAAATACAGATTTAGTGATAAATTTTCTTTGTCATATAATGTGCTTTACACTCATAAGATAAATGATAGAGGATGGGTTGGTTTTGATAATGACGATATTATTTTTGCAGAGCGCAATCGAGAAATAGTAGAACATTACTTTACCGGTAAATATTCCATAACTAATAAGATGAATTTTAATCTTATAGCCCGTTATTATTGGTCTTATGCTGAAAACCACGAATTTTTTACCCTTCAGGACGATGGCTATTTAACTCCCAACCCAAGCTATTCGGAAAATAAAAATAGAAATTTCAATTCTTGGAATTTAGATTTTTCTTATTCCTGGTGGTTTGCTCCTGGAAGCGAAATCTCTTTTTTATATCGAAATTACGCCTTAGAAAGTACAAATATTGTAGAAAAAAATGCTCACGAAAACCTTACCAATGTTTTCAACAGCAATCTGACTAATATTTTATCGATTAGTATTCGTTATTATATTGACTATAATTCCTTAAAAAGGAAACACTAATAATGCATTAATTTTAAGAAAAGACCTCATCTTCAATACAATTATTATTTTTTTACATTGGAATCAAAAAAATGTGTAATAGTAGTTTATACTGAAACCAACATTTTTAGAAATGCTTTATCTTTGTAAAAAATAAATCACAATGAACAAAAAAGTAATCCTTATGATTCTGGACGGTTGGGGAAATTCTCCTGACCCTAAAGTCTCCGCAATTGACAATGCCAATATTCCTTTTATCAAAAGTTTATATACAAAATATCCCGTTGCACAGCTTCGAACCGATGGTTTAAATGTGGGTTTGCCTGAAGGCCAAATGGGAAATTCCGAAGTAGGACATATGAACCTTGGTGCAGGAAGAATTATTTACCAAGATTTGGCAAAAATAAATCTGGCTGTTGAAAACAAAACATTAAACACCGAACCAGTGCTTGTTGATGCGTTTCAATATGCAAAAGAAAAAAATGTAAATATCCATCTTCTTGGATTAGTTTCTGATGGTGGTGTGCATTCTCATACTTCGCATTTACGAGGTTTGATTGATGCAACTCAAGATTTCGGATTACAAAAAGTCTTCATTCACGCTTTTACTGATGGTCGTGATGTGGATCCAAAATCAGGTGCTACTTACATCCAGAATTTAGAAAATTATATTGCAAAAACTTCGGTTAAAATTGCTTCTGTCGTTGGAAGATATTATGCGATGGATCGTGATAAACGCTGGGAAAGAGTCAAAATTGCTTATGATTTATTGGTAAACGGAACAGGAACTCATTCTAAAGATGCCGTAAACAGCATCGAAGAAAGTTACAAGAATGACGTGACCGACGAATTCATTAACCCAATTGTAATGGTTGATGAAAATGACAAACCATTGGCTACAATTAAAGAAAATGATGTCGTTATTTTCTTTAATTTCAGAACAGATAGAGGTCGTGAACTTACCGAAGTTTTATCACAACAAGATTTCCATGAGCAAAATATGCACAAATTGAATTTGTATTATGTTACGCTGACCAATTATGACGAAACTTATGAGAATGTAAAAGTTGTTTACAACAAAGACAACGTTACTGAAACTCTAGGCGAAGTCTTGGAAAAGGCAAACAAAAAACAAATTAGAATTGCCGAAACTGAGAAATATCCTCATGTGACATTCTTCTTTTCGGGCGGAAGAGAATTGCCTTTTGAAGGCGAATCTCGAATCCTGAAAAACTCTCCTAAAGTAGCTACTTATGATTTGAAACCCGAAATGAGTGCTTTTGAACTAGCAGATGCCTTGGTTCCAGAATTGAATAAAGGTGAAGTCGATTTTGTTTGTCTTAATTTTGCCAATGGCGATATGGTAGGACATACAGGAGTTATGAGTGCAGCAATAAAAGCTTGTGAAGCCGTTGATAAATGTGTCGAAAAAGTGATTACAGCAGCTTTGGCGAATAATTACACCACATTAATAATTGCCGATCACGGAAATTGCGAAACGATGATCAATCCTGACGGAACTCCAAATACGGCACATACTACAAACCCAGTTCCAATAATTTTAGTTGACCCTGAATTAAAGGAAATTCACGATGGAGTTTTGGGCGATATAGCTCCAACCATTTTAGAATTGATGGGAATTGAAAAACCCGCAGTTATGACCAGACATTCACTTCTATAATAGAAATACTGAGTTTATAAAAAAGTCCTGCAAATTTGCAGGACTTTTTTTTAGTTACAATTTATCAAATTATAATATTCCCTCTCAATATATTCCTGATGATTTGGATGGGCTATTTTAACCAATTCCGTTGCGCGTTGTCGCAGTGTTTTTCCGTACAAATCGGCAATCCCGTTTTCGGTAATTATGTATTGAATATGGGAACGCGTGGTAACAACTCCTGCTCCTTGTTTTAAATAAGGAACAATTCTACTATCACCATTTTTAGTCACAGATGGCAGCGCAATAATGGCTTTTCCCCCATCACTTAATGAAGCTCCACGGATAAAATCCATTTGACCACCAACACCTGAATACATTCTGGCGCCAATAGAATCAGCACA
Source organism: Lentimicrobium sp. (assembly GCA_022758945.1). Classification (GTDB taxonomy): domain Bacteria; phylum Bacteroidota; class Bacteroidia; order Flavobacteriales; family Flavobacteriaceae; genus Flavobacterium. The sequence goes on from JAEMQE010000013.1 coordinate 6,993, forward strand.
AACCTGACCCGTAACATCAACTTCTATTGCTGAATTAATTGCCACCATTTTAGGGTTTTTCCGAATTCTGGCCGTATCATTTACATACGACGACTCTCTCATTTCAACAAACGGATTGTCATTTACAAAATCATATAATCTTTGAGAACCAATTAAAAAAGTGGCCAATGCTCTACCTCTGGAAACCCCTTTAAAATTGCCATTAATCACGTTGCTTTCTATTAAATCGATCACGCCATCCGAAAACATTTCAGTGTGCAATCCCAGGTTTTTATGATTGGACAATTTGGATAAAGCAGCATTTGGAATAGAACCAATTCCCATTTGCAAAGTACTTTCATCTTCAATTAATGAAGCAATGTAATTCCCTATTTTATCTTCCAATGGAGAAGAATTTCCCATTTCGTGGGTGTATATTGGCGAATCAACTTCCACTAGATAATCAATTTCAGAAATATGAAGGAATCCGTCTCCAAAAGTTCTTGGCATATGTGGATTAACCTGTGCGATTACTGTTTTTGCACTTTCTATTGCTGCTAATGTAGCTTCTACTGAAACTCCAAGCGAACAATATCCGTGGCTATCAGGTGTCGAAACATGAATAAAAGCTACATCCAAAGGCAAAACTTTTTTTCTAAACAGAGACGGCAATTCACTTAAAAAAACAGGCGTATAAGAACCATTTCCTGCTACCAAAGTATGTCTTATATTCGGACCAATAAAAAAAGAATTCACGTGAAAGCTTTCTGCTAATTCCGGATTCGCATAACGCGCTTCTCCTTCAATATGCAAATGACAAATTTCTACGTTTCTTAATTCAGAAGCTCTTTCTGTCAATGCGTTTGCCAATATTGTAGGCGCAGCAGCAGCAGCCTGAAGATAAACTCTATCACCTGATTTTACCACTTTTACAGCTTCTTCGGCAGTTACATATTTACTCATAACAAATAATTTTTTATAAAGTTACATGCTATTGACTAAAAAAAGTATGATAAAACTCATACATAATCAAATTTTTAAATAATCAGTTTTTAATTGTATTTTTGCGGTCAGAAAAAAAGCATTATGATTATCCAAAAAACCCGGGAAGAAATAGAATTGATGCGCGAAAGTGCCTTGATTGTTTCAAAAACATTAGGAATGATTGCTTCCGAAATAAAAGAAGGAGTAACCACTTTATATTTAGACAAATTAGCCGAAGAATTCATTCGGGATCACGGAGCTGTTCCAAGTTTTCTTGGATTGTATGGCTTCCCAAACACGCTTTGTATGAGTCCAAATGCTCAGGTTGTGCACGGAATTCCGAACAATATTCCATTAAAAAGCGGCGATGTAATTTCGGTAGATTGTGGCGCTTATAAAAACGGATATCACGGTGATCACGCCTATTCTTTCGAAATTGGCGAAGTAGCTCCAGAAACCAAAAAATTATTACAGGTAACCAAAGAATCTCTATACGTTGGAATCCGTGAATTTAAAGCCGGAAACCGTGTGGAAGATGTGGGTAATGCTATTCAAAAATATACAGAAAGTCACGGATATGGAGTAGTTCGGGAACTTGTAGGACACGGTCTAGGGCAAAAAATGCACGAAGATCCAGAAATGCCCAACTACGGAAAACGTGGTCGTGGAAAACTTTTTGTAGAAGGAATGGTTGTTGCCATTGAACCTATGATTAATTTGGGAACCAAAAATATAAAACAACTTAAAGACGGCTGGACAATCCTGACTGCTGACGGAAAACCAAGTGCTCATTTTGAACACGACGTGGCACTAATTGACGGAAAACCAGAATTGCTTTCGACTTTTGCTTATGTTTATCAGGCATTGGGAATTGTGAGCAATGAGGAAGACGAGTTTAGAAAAATTCCTTTTGTTCTTTAAATCACGAATTTCACTTATAACGTCAAAAAAAATTAACTATATTTACAAAAAAATACAATGAGATTAAAACTTCAAAATATTGGAATTATTGAAGAGGCTGATATCAACATTGAGGGAATTACCTTGATAGCAGGTCAAAATGATTCAGGAAAAAGTACCGTTGGAAAAGTTTTATATTCTTTAATTAGGAGCTTTAATATAGACGAAAAATCTTTTAATTCTTCTAAAAATGAATTTATTAGAAATCGCATAAGAGATATTAGGAATCTCATATTGAGAGCTAAAACGACAAGCGGAGAAGATAAAAAAATTCAAGAAAAATTTGTATCCGCTTTTTTAGATAACGAGCATTCCTTATTCGAAAGATATGGATACCGGACAAATGCTGACAATACAGAAAACACTGAAAAACTTTTATCAGAACTTAAAAGTATTAAAGAGTTGTATTCAAATTTCTCTAACGAATCTATTAAAATTCAAATTGAAACATTTGTAAATGATATTATAAATCGAGCTTCAATTACTATTGATTCAAATGAAGTTCTACATTATGAATTAGAATCTTTTTTCGAGAATGAATTTGGAAAACAGGTTAAAAATAAATTCAAAAAAGGAGCCTCGTTTGTAAAAATTGATGGTGTAAAGGAAAAAAAAATATCATTTGATGAACACACTGTTTTTGAGGGTTTTGACACTACCTCAAATATATATTATAATGATGTTTTTTTTATAGAATCACCTATAAAATTACACGATAGGAATTTTTTGTCGTTCGATAATATTCTTCGTGATAAAAATAGATATTTAAATAATAAAATTTTTCAACCGAAAAAAGAGCAGGATATTTTTTCAGATACAAAAGATGACATTGAAAAACTGAATTCAATCATATCAGATGTAATAAATGGTGAATTTGGGTTTAATTCAAAAAATGAATTAGTCTTTAAAAAGAACAAGGTTGAATTTGATTTAAATAATGTAGCAACAGGAATAAAAAGTTTTGGTGTATTACAGTTGCTTTTACAGAAAGGCATATTGAACTTAAATTCTTTATTAATCATTGACGAGCCAGAAGTCCATTTACATCCAACTTGGCAAGTAAAGTATGCTGAGATTCTGGTGAGATTATCAAAAGAATTTGCAATTCCAATGCTGTTGACTTCACATAGTCCTTATTTTATAGAGGCTTTAGAATCGTATAGCAAAAAATATAATTTTGAAACTCTAACAAATTTTTATTTAGCCGAAAAAAATAAAAACGGGTTAACATCTAAAATAATTGATGTAACTAAAGACATAACTCCTATTTTGAGTTCAATATCTGATGCGTTTTATAAAATTCAAGACATCAATGATTAGGATTAGTGAGATAGAAGCATTTTTTGAGAAAAATGTTTTAAAGAAAAATTTAAAGGATATTTCTTGGGATAAAGCTAATAACGTTTCATTGATAAATTCAGACAAAGAGAGTTTTGACTTTGACGAACTTAACAAAGAAATAAAAACTTCCGATACTGTTTATTTTGAAAATGGAAAAATCATTTTTGTTGAGTTCAAAAGAGGAAAAATAAAAGATATAGATTTTAGATTGAAGGCAACAGAAAGCATTATATCCCTTTATAATTATGTTTTTGAAAACGGATTTAAGGAAAAGCTTTGTTTTCCAAATGAAATATTTCAAATTTATGTTGTTTATGACAGAAACAATTCCTCCCCAACAAGAACGTTGGCCATTACAACTACTGGAAGAAAACTTGAAAAAGAGTACAAACATTTTTTTTCTAAATACCAAGTGATTGATAACGATAAATTTAAGGGGCGTTTCAAAATTAAATGAAATCTGTGTTCAAACTAATTCTCAATACCATTCCTCGTCCAATATTAATTAGACTGAGTTATGCTGCACGTCCCGTTCTTGCTTTGGCTTTGAAAGGAAATACATTCACGGATCCAATTGATGGGAAAAGTTTCCGTATGTTTTTGCCTTATGGCTACGGAAAACAGAGAAACAATGCGCTTTCGCCAAGTACGCTTTCGCTCGAAAGACATCGTTTATTATGGTTATATTTAAAAAACGAAACTGATTTTTTTACTTCTGCAGCAAGAAAGAAAGTCCTTCATTTTGCACCCGAACAAGCATTTTATAAATTGTTCCGAAACCAGAAAAACATTAATTACACCACAACTGATTTGTTTTCGCCCCTTGCCGATGTGAAAGCTGATATTTGCAATTTGCCTTTTGAGGACAATTCTTATGATATTATTTTTTGCAATCACGTATTGGAACACATTCCAGATGACACCAAAGCCATGCAGGAATTATTTCGAGTTTTGAAAAAAGGAGGAATGGCAATTCTACAAATTCCTCAGGACTTGAAAAGAGAAACCACTTTTGCCGATGATTCCATCACAGACCAAAAAGAACGTGCCGAAATCTTTGGTCAATACGATCATGTTCGTATTTATGGTCGCGATTATTTTGATAAATTGAGAAGCATTGGCTTTACAGTTGTCGAAGAAGATTACACCAATAAAATCAGTCCGGAATTAGTGGAAAAATATTGTTTAGCCAAAGGAGAAATTATTCCTGTTTGTTTTAAATAATTCAAAAATATAATTCTAATTCTTTTGCATTTTTGTGTCGAAAATAAAAATACTTTCCCCTTTTTATCGTACCTTTAGTAGCCTAAATCGTTTTATCAATTGTTAAATTTATAACAGATGAAAATTGTAAAACATTCTGGCGATATTGTTGATTTTAACCCAATAAAACTAAAACAATCGCTCTTGAAATCAGGAGCAAGCCAGTCAGTAGTTGAAACTATTTTGCAAACTATTAAAAAGGAAATCTACGAAGGAATTTCGACCAAGCAAATCTACAAGATGGCTTATAGTTTGCTGAAAAAAGCATCTCATTCGCATGCTGCCCGATATAATTTAAAAGAAGCCATCAGATTATTAGGTCCTGCCGGTTTTTTCTTCGAAAAATATATTGCACGTCTTTTCGCTGCTGAGCATTATATAACCCAAACAAATTTGATTTTACAAGGCAAATGCGTATCTCATGAAATAGATGTTTTGATTAAAAAAGACCAAGTCATTTCGATGATTGAGTGCAAATTCCATCTTGGAAAAGATGCTAATTCTGACGTAAAAGTACCAATGTATATTCTGTCGCGATTCAATGATTTGAAAGACAGGCGACATGCTATTTTTTCTGAAAAAGATTCTATTTCAAAATGTTGGATTGCTACGAATAATCGGTTTACATCGGATGCAATTGCCTTTGCGAAATGTTCGGGATTGAGTTTGTTAAGTTGGAATTATCCCGAAAACAATAATATAAAAACCAAAAATGACGACAATTATCTTTATCCTATAACCTGTTTGACATCTTTGTCATTGGCTGAAAAAGACAGACTGCTAGTCCTTGACGTGATTTTGGTAAAAGAAATAATAAACAATTCGGATTGTTTGGAAAGAATTGGTTTGAGTTCAAATCGAATAAAAAACGTATTGAAAGAAGCATCAGAATTGTGTGAATATATTTAGAACTACGAATTTTTTTGGATTTTAAATAAGATGATTATGAAAATTAAATTCATTGGCGGAGCAGGAACAGTAACAGGTTCAAAAACATTAATTGAAAGTAATGGCTTAAGGATTTTGATAGATTGCGGACAGTTTCAAGGCATCAAACCTTTGAGAGAACTCAATTGGCAACCTTTGCCTATTTTACCTTCGACTATAGATTTTGTATTACTTACACACGGTCATTTAGATCATTGTGGTTGGTTGCCAAGATTGGTAAATCAAGGATTCAAAGGCAAAATTTATTGCTCGAGTCCCACAAAAGATGTAGCCAAATTGATTCTTTTGGACAGTGCCAAAATCCAGGAAGAAGAAGCAGAAATGGCTAATAAAGGACATTATTCAAGGCACGAAATTGCTGAACCTCTTTATACCGTAAAACAAGCCGAAGCGGTTTTTCCGCTTTTTAGAGTAGTTAATCCAAAAGAGAAAATTTCTTTGGATGCCGAAATTACTGCTGTTTTTTCAAACGCCGGACATATTATTGGCGCTTGCAGCATCGAATTGACTTTGGAAAATAAAACCTTAGTTTTTTCAGGCGACATAGGTCGTGACAATGATGTATTGATGTATCCACCAACAAAACCCAAAAAAGCCGACTATGTTTTCTTGGAAAGCACCTATGGAAATCGCCTTCATCCCAATATTGATGCTAAGGCCGAACTAGAAATGTACATCAACAATACGGTTCAAAAAGGTGGAACTATTATTATTCCAAGTTTTGCCGTGGAGCGCGCTCAAACCGTAATGTATTTGCTTTGGCAACTCAAAATAGAAGGCAAAATTCCCAATATTCCTTATATAATTGACACTCCTATGGGAATTAAAGTGCTGGACATTTTTGAAAATAATAGAAAATGGCACAAATTACCCGAACAAGACTGTATCGCAATGTGCCAAATGTTTACGATGATTTCTGATTATCAGGAAACTATTGAAACTATTTATAATAAAAACCCCAAAGTGGTGATTGCAGCCAGCGGAATGATTACTGGCGGAAGGGTTTTGAGCTATTTAGAACGGTATATTGGCTTACCTGAAACTACCGTAATCATCATTGGCTATCAAGCCGAAGGAACACGGGGCAGAAAATTATTGGAAGGTGCCAAAGAAATTAAAATTTACGGAAAATATTACGACGTAAAAGCTTCTATTCTCGAAATAGAAGCATTGTCCGCTCACGGAGATCAAAAAGATTTGCTCAACTGGCTTTCAGAATTGAAAAACATTCCGACAAAAGTATTTCTTGTTCACGGAGAAAATGAGGCTTTAGATGAACTTGGTATTAAAATCAATGAAAAGTACAGGTTTGATTGTACTATTCCTTTAATGGGGCAAGAGTTTAATCTTTAGAAAGAAACCGCAAGAACCCATTTTGTATTAAATATTTATTAAAAAAACGGAAATCCATTGCCTTTATAGTGCAGTTTCTCCAAATTATAATTACTTTCACAACCAAAAAAATTTTAAAATATTTTTATGAGTAATTTCGATTGGACACAACTAATAAATCCCGAATTTTATATTCTAATGGAGTTTGGCGGAATAAAAATGGGATTGCTAGTTATTCTTTTTATAATTTTTGCTGAAACAGGATTGTTTGCAGGATTTTTTCTGCCGGGAGACAGTTTGTTATTTTTAGCTGGGATTTATAGTGAGTTATTGACTCGGCAAATATCAATGGGTAACGATTTTATCAATGTAGTTTTATTGTCTTCATTAGTTTCTTTAGCAGGTGTTTTTGGGAATATGGTTGGTTATTGGTTTGGAGTTAAAGGAGGCACTTATCTTTATAATAAAGAAGATACTTTTTGGTTTAAAGAAAAATACCTTTTACAATCCAGAGATTTTTTCGAAAAATATGGTGGAAAAGCAATTGTTTTTGCGCGGTTTTTACCCATTTTCAGAACTTTTGCACCTATAGTTGCCGGAATTGCTGGAATGGATAAAAAGAAGTTTTTGTTCAATAATATAGTTGGTTCCGTACTTTGGTCTTTCAGTTTGATTTTTGCAGGACATTATTTATCTGCTTTATTTTTAGAAAAATTCAATATTGATTTAAAAAGCCATATAGAGTATATTGTAATAGGAATTGTTCTTGTGACTACTCTTCCGGTTTTATGGAAATTATTCAAAAAAAGAGTCCATTAATATTTTATTCAAATCATGAAAAAACTCCATTTACAAATTGTGAATGGAGTTTTTTCATGATTAAACCCTTATTTTAAACCTGCAAACTAATGTGTGTTTAATTGGCAATTGTTACATCTTTTTTGCCACGGTGAGTTTTTTTGTTTCAGAAATAAGTTGTCCGTCGATTGTAAATCCTTCTATCAAAACCTGAATCTCATTTTGATTTACTTTTGGAAACTTTACTTCAAAAATTTGGTCTGCATCAAGAAATACATTTGGCGACCATTGCATTGTACCAAAAACATCAAATTCTTTCGAAAATGGAAAATTTGTGCTTTTGTATGTTTTGGTTTTTGCAAAACCAGATTTTACAATTAGGGTAGTATGTTTTTTTGTAAAAAATCCTCTATTTGCTCCTTTTTTCAAATAAATTTTTACGGTTCCCAGCCCTCCAAAAGATGAATTTGAAGTTCCTGTTTTGTCAATATAAATTTCGTCAACATCTCTTAAATCCAGTCCGTACAAAACATTAAAATCTGTTATTTGAAAATCATCTATAAATACCGAAGGAGAAACGGTGCTGTTATTTACAGAATGAAGTGTTCGTGTGTCAATAATATAAACTAGATATTCTTCATTTACTCCGGTGGCATATCCGTTTTTACCAATGAAATCAAGAACAGAACCAAAGTCAGTTTCTCCAATTTTATAGGCTTTTGCCAATACATTAGTAGATTCATTCTGATGATTAAGAATTGGTTTTTTATAATTATTCTGAACGACTATTTCGTTTAATGCAATTCTCTTTTTTTCTAAATCAGCGTTTGAAAATGCGAAAGTGTTTTTCAAATCTTTTATTGGCAGGCAATTTATTGTTTCAAAACTCAATTTTTTTAAAAATGGTTCATTGTTAAACAGAACATTTGTGACCATTTTTGTTTCTATAGGCATATTGCCGTCATTCATTAATTCCAGTTGATAGGATGTAGAATCTTTTGCAAAAAAATTATCAAAACTAAACTTGTTGTTTTTATCTACAGTTGCTTCTTCATAGAGATTATTTTTCAAAGAAACCAGAGCGACTTTGTATTTTGTTTTTGGATTTAGAGTCTTCACAATAGTTCCATTTATGGTAATTCCTTTTGTAAATTTATAGGACTCCTTTGGCTTATTTGTCATAATGTTGTTCCAATGGTATTTGCTTTTTTCTTGATTAAGCATCAATAATTCCATATCAGAAGCTCTGGTAACATTTTGACGGTCATAGAAAGTATAGTTGTTTTGTTCTGGTTTTTCTAAATATGAGTTGAGGTAAAATGTGCCTAAAATGGAGTTATTCTGGTCGTTACAAGCACTATTTATTGGCAAAATACTTATGCTTAAATTAGCCACTTTTGAACTTAGTTTTCCTAGTAATTCAATGCTGTCATTCGTAGTTAGTTGGGTTTCTAATAATGGAATTTCTTTTGGTAGCATGTTCAAATAAAGTAATCTTTCACCTATTTCATTTAAATTTTCATCAATTATTCGAATGCTGTTCACTCCATTTGACAAATCATTTTTATCGAAAGTTAGAATTTGAGTCGGATTTTTGTCGTTGAAATTAAATTCTTTTTGAATGTTTTTCCCGTTTTGATGGATGAGCAAAGTGTAATTTTTATTCTGGTATAAATTGATTCCAGCCGAATTTGTTTTTACGGAAACCTCCAAAACATTGTTAGGTAAATTATTATTATACGTTATGGCAATGCCTGAATTTGTTGTTTGTGGCAATTGCTTTTGGGTATTTAATTTGTCTGTGGCAATTTTTACCGAGTACGTTTCTTTTGAATCTGGAGTTAATTCAAATTTTCCGTAACCCATTTTGTTGGTAAAGAACGTGGCTATGGTTGTTCCTTTCGAATCCACCACAAATCCTTCCATAATTTGTATTCCCAACTCGTTGCAATCTTTGATTTGGATTCCGATAGTATTTTTAATTCCCTTAATAAATACGCCACTTTCCGGATTGAAAGTGATGGAAACATTGTTGAAATTGGGTTGATTTGTTTTTAAATTATAGGGTTCGTTTTGGTTAATTACTTCTATGGTTTGAACAAAGGATTCGTCTTCCATAAAATTATTCATCCAATTGGTATAAAAATGAAAATGGTATTTGCCAGAAGCGATTTTTTCATCCAAAACCACAATTCCTTCAAAAGTTCCCAACGATGCGTGCAATAATTGTTTTTGAATGACTTGCCCTTGCGTATCATAAACCACTAATTGAACATTGGTCGTATTCAAGTTTGGTAAGTTGCTTTGTTTGTTAAAAACATAACCTTTAAAAGCGATGTTTTCATTTGAAATATAAAGTGTTTTGTTGAATTGTACGTGAATATTTTCTCTCTCGAAATGAAAATATTCTTCTAAGTTAGTTTTTATTTTATCTTGGTTGCTGCTGTTTTGGGAAAAACTTTGGGCGACAAAAGCCAGTAAAAAGCAATAAATTATGAATTTATTCATTAGAGTTGTCTTGTTAATTTTGATTAAAAATACCACAAGTTTAATGCCAAACAAAATTATAATCACTAATAATGCGTTTGATTATTAAAATTATATTTCTCAAAATATATCTCATAAAAAAATCCGTTCAGTCTACAATTAGAACGGATTTATTAATTTATGTGAAAAACAATTTAAGAAGCGATTTCCAATCGTTTCAATAAGTTTCTGTTCAAGGTTTCTTTTGCATAATCAACGTCGATTTCTAATATTTTATCATCAGAACTTGGTAATTCATACATTGCATCGGTTAGGATGGCTTCACATAAAGAACGCAATCCACGAGCTCCGAGTTTGTATTCCAAAGCTTTTTCGACAATAAAATCCAAGGCTTCATCCGTGATGCTAAATTCCACTTCATCCATCAAAAACAACTTTTGGTATTGTTTAATTAAGGCATTTTTAGGTTCGGTCAAAATCGCTCTCAAAGTTTCTCTATCCAAAGGATCCATATGAGTCAACACAGGCAAACGCCCAATGATTTCAGGAATTAATCCAAAATCTTTAATGTCTTTTGGGATAATATATTGCAACAAATTGTCTTTGTCAATATTATCAACATTTCTGGAAGTGCTGTAACCAACGGCTTGACGATTCAATCGTTTCGAAATGATTTTTTCTACTCCGTCGAAAGCGCCTCCGGCAATAAACAAAATATTTTGAGTGTTTACTTCAACAAATTTTTGGTCAGGATGTTTTCTTCCTCCTTTTGGCGGAACATTTACCACAGTTCCTTCCAACAATTTCAATAAAGCTTGTTGAACTCCTTCGCCAGAAACATCACGAGTAATGGATGGATTGTCGCTTTTTCGAGCAATCTTATCAATTTCGTCAATAAAAACAATTCCTCTTTCGGCTTTGGCCAAATCATAATCTGCGGCTTGTAGTAAACGAGTCAAAATACTTTCGACATCTTCTCCTACGTAACCGGCTTCTGTCAAAACTGTTGCATCAACAATTGCCAAGGGAACGTCCAGCATTCTAGCAATGGTTTTGGCAACCAAAGTTTTTCCGGTTCCGGTTTGACCTACCATAATAATGTTGCTTTTTTCAATCTCTACATCGTCGTGCAATTCTTGTTGCATCAAACGTTTGTAGTGATTGTAAACCGCAACGGACATCACTTTTTTGGTTTGGTCTTGACCAATTACATATTGATCCAGAAAAGCCCTGATTTCTTTTGGTTTTTTCAAAATCAAATCCGCAGGCAACTTAGCCTTACTGCTTGATTTTAATTCTTCTAATACAATTCCGTGAGCTTGTTCGATACATTTATCACAAATGTGCGCATCGATTCCGGCAATCAATAAATTGGTTTCCGGTTTTTTTCTTCCACAGAATGAACATTCTAATTTTGGTTTTGCCATTATTTTTTGTTTAAAGTTCAAAAAGTTTCAAGTTTCAAGTTACTCGAGCAACTTTAAACTTGAAACATTAAACTTGGAACTAATTTATCCTCTTCTCAACACTTCATCAATCATTCCGTATTCTTTGGCTTCGTCGGCAATCATCCAATAATCGCGCTCACTGTCTTTGTGAACTTTGTCGAAAGTTTGTCCTGTGTGCTGAGAAATGATTTGGTATAATTCGTCTTTTAATTTCAACATTTCACGCAAGTTGATTTCCATATCTGTTGCAACACCTTGTGATCCGCCAGATGGTTGGTGAATCATAACTCTTGAATGTGGTAATGCTGAACGTTTTCCTGCTGCTCCTGCACACAACAAAACGGCTCCCATTGATGCTGCCATTCCGGTGCAAATTGTTGCTACATCAGGCTTGATGTATTGCATTGTGTCATAAATTCCCAATCCTGCATAAACGCTTCCTCCTGGAGAATTCAAATAAATCTGAATATCTTTTGAAGCATCGGCGCTTTCAAGAAAAAGCAATTGTGCTTGAACAATATTAGCAATTTGATCATCAATTCCTGTTCCCAAGAAAATAATTCTGTCCATCATTAATCTCGAAAAAACGTCTAATTGAGAAATATTCAATTGGCGTTCTTCAATAATATAAGGAGTCATATTTGTAGGCGTCATTGCTGCTACAATTTTGTCGTAGTACATTGCATTTACACCTTGGTGTTTTGTAGCAAACTTTTTAAATTGCTTCGCCTGTTCGAGCGCAGCTCTCGGGTCTTTACCGTAGTTCATATTTATTTGTTCTAAGTGTTACGTTATATACTGAATATTTATTTTATCAAAGGTCATACCCTCTTTACAAATGATGCCAATATGTCTTAATTTTAAATACAAGAACTTTAAAAAAAAGAGCGTCAAAAAAATATTCTTTTGACGCTCAAAGATACTAATTTTTTCTAAAATTTATTCTCCGTAAAATGCGGTAATAAATTCGTCATAGTTCACTTCTTTTGTTGTAGGATTTGCTTTTTCTTTAAACAATTCTAATAATTTCTCTGCTACAACTTGATCTGAAAGTCTTTTTACTTCTTCTTGGTTTGCCAAAACTCTTGCCACAATTCCCTGAACTTCTTCGTCAGTAGGATTTGTTTGTCCGAATTGTGCCATTTGCTGACGGATTGATTTTGTGGTAAATGATTTCAAATCTTCAAATGTGATTTGAATATTGCTTTGTGCCATCGCTTTCCCTTCGATTAATTGAAAACGCAATCCTTTTTCTGATCTTGCATATTCTACTTCAGCTTCTTCAGGAGTAAGTTGTTTTTCGCCAACGGTTTGCAACCATTTTATTAGAAATTCAGCTGGTAAATCGAATTTTGTATTTTCGATTAAAAACTCCGTAACATCATTCAATAATTTTTGGTCTGCTTGTTGAGCGAATTGGCTTTCAGCACCTTCTTTGATATTGGCTTTCAAATCTTCAAGAGAAGTTACTTTTCCAGGCCCGAAAAGTTTGTCAAATAATTCTTGGTTTAATTCGGCTAATTCAGTTGAATTGATTCCTTCGATTGTAAAATCAACATCCACTTCAAGTCCGTGAACGTCATCGTGAGCCACTTTCATAGTGTCCATCAATTTGTGATCGTCGTCAAACAATCCTTTTGTATTAACGGTTACCACATCTCCTACTTTTTTTCCGATGAATTTATCAGAAGTGTTTTTGTCTTTGAAAATATCTAAAGAAAAAGTGGTTGGATTGCTAATTCCTTTTTCAATATTAAAAAATGTTCCAGAAACATCAAATCCAGCTTCCACAGTTTCTTGAGGAATTGGAGTTCCAAATTGTTTTTGGATACGAGCTATTTGACCATCAATCATTTTATCATCGGCAATAACGACATATTTTATAATGTTGTTTTTTGCTTCTAAATCTAATTCGAAACTTGGAACCAAACCTATTTCGTATTCAAAAACCAATTCTTCGTTATCCCAAGAAAAGTTTTCGTTTACTTTAGCAAGCGGTGTCCCAAGAAGATTTAATCTTTCGGATTGTACAAAACGCTCTAATGCCAAGTCAACTACTTTTTTAACTTCTTCTTGTTTTATTGCTTTCCCGTATTGTTTCTCAACAAGGTCTTTTGGCACAGCACCTTTTCTAAACCCTTTAACGGTTGCCAAAGGCATTTTTTCGTTTATTCTTTTTGCTACTTGACCTTTGTAATCCATAGGAACTACAGTCATTACAATTGTTTCGTTTACTGCGTCTAATGCTACTCTTTTGATATCCATCTTCTTCTTTAATTTACATAATAAAATTGGGTTGCAAAATTATAAAATTTTTGCAACCCAAACAAGTTTTTAATCTATTGAATTTTAGTCAATTATTTGACTGCATTTGTCTTACTTTTTTATTTATCGTCTCCAATAATTTTATATACAATTGACTGACAAACAGAAAGAATTATGCTAAAAACTAAGGCCGTCCAAAATGAATTTATCCTAAATCCATCAACAAGTCTTGAACATAATAAAATAATCACTGCGTTGATAACAAATAAAAATAATCCTAAAGTTAAAATAGTTGCAGGCAAGGTCAATATAACTAAAATTGGCTTAACAAATAAATTAAGCAGTCCCAAAACAACTGCAACAATTATAGCAGTCTTAAAATTAGCAACACTGACACTTGTCATAAAGTGAGCAATAAGCAAGACCAAACCTGAAGTAATTAGAATTCTGATAAGTAGTTTCATAAGTTTTTATTTCAAATGTAAAATAATTATTTTAAAAACAAGTGTTTTTTCTTTACCTTCGTGGGATAAATCTTAAAACTAAAATTATGAAAAAAATATTACTTTTCGTTTTATTGGCAAGTTCATTTGGAGTAAATGCCCAGTTTTGGACTGAAAAAGCAACAGGTTTTGCCACTCCCGACAGAACTTTGTACAGTATTTCTATCGTAGATGCAAATGTAATTTGGGCGCAGGAGTACGATAGTAAAACATTGGATTTTAAGGTAAAAGGATTTACTCGCAGCACTGATGGAGGAGAAACTTGGACGGCTGGCACAATAGATTTGAATGTAGCTGTTCCCGATGATTTAGGTATTTCTTCAATTACAGCAGTTTCAGCAACAACAGCATGGATATCTGTATACCCTATTGTTAACAGCACTTCTGCAGGCGGTATCTGGAAAACCACAGATGGTGGCACTACTTGGACAAAACAAACAACAGCTCAATTTAGCAATTTAGTAGATTCCTATGCCAACTTCGTTCATTTTTGGGATGCCAATAATGGAATTGCCGGAGGTGACCCAGAAAGTGGAGGATTTGAAATTTACACTACAACTGATGGAGGTACAAATTGGACAAGAGTTAATGGCGCTAATATTCCAAATCCAGATATAAATGGTGAATATGGTTACGAAAATATATATGCAGTTTCAGGAGACACTATTTGGTTTGGAACGGACAGGGGTAGAATATACAAATCTAATGATAAAGGTTTGACTTGGAATGCTTATGATTCAGTGTATAGTACCGATTTTGCATCGGATAAATTTACCTTTTCAGATGCAAATAAAGGCATTTTGATGATTGAGGGAACTCAAAAAATTTATAATACTACTGATGGCGGCGCAACATGGAATCCAATTGTAACACCCGATTTTTATAAAAGTGAAATTGCCTATATTCCAGGTACTTCGACCGTAATTGCTGGTGGTGCAGCAAACCCTTTTGGATCTTCTTACAGTCTAGATAATGGCTTGAATTGGACAACTATTGATAGTGGCGTTTCACACGGAGTATTAGCTTTTTTGAATGACAGTTTTGGATTTTCAGCTGGATTTAACACCAACTCAACAACAGGAGGAATATTTAAATTTACTGGAATCCCATTAAAAGCCCCTAGTTTTGATTTAAAAAAACAAATATTAGCCTATCCAAATCCAACGAATGGAATATTACATCTAGATTCTGAAATATCCACAATTAAAGGAGCGGCAGTTTTTGACTTATTAGGAAGAAAAGTTTATTCTTCTAATTTTACAGCTTTAAATAAGGTTGATTTAGATTTAAATCCACTTCAAACCGGAACTTATGTATTGAAAGTAACTTCTGATTCTGGAAAAACAGAAACAATGAAGATTATGAAAAACTAAATTTTTTGTTGTTTATAAAACGAAACCTTTTTCTATTGATTAAAAAAAGGTTTTTTT
>JAEMQE010000175.1 GCA_022758945.1 Lentimicrobium sp.
TAAGATTTAGTGATATTTGTATCTGTTTAAAGGAGCAAAATCGAGACCCTTACGTATTAGACTAGTATAATTTATTATATATGAGTGCATTATGAGGAAAGTTCGAACCCCTCATCGCCCACAAAAAATCTCCATTAGAAATAATGGAGTTTTTTTATGCAATTGTCTGAAACTTTATTTTTTAATAATATCGTCCAAAACGGCTTTTTCAGGATAATTAATCACTTTGAGAATAATCACTTGATTCTTTACCGTTTTTCCTTCGATGACATAAATTTTTCCTTTTTTGAATTCGATATTGCTTTGGTCAAAATCAACATCACCATATTTCAAAGTATTTTTGATATCGATGGTATCAATCCATTTTTCAGCCAATATTTGGGAGGCTTTATCCGAATAATTAAAAGGTTTATTTCTTAAATCATTCAAAACTCTGGCATTTGGAAAATAATTGCAACGGGTATCTTTTCCGCTGAATATAGCAGCAACAACAAAAGATCCCATTATTAATCCTAATAAATAATAGGCAAAACGGTGTGCAAATTTCATAAATTAATTTTTTGGCAAAGGTAAAAGAAAGTTTATTTAAAACACGATTAAATTAATATCGTTGTTAGGCAAGTCAAACCAGTCGCCAATGGCTTTGTTGGTAAGGATTCCATGGTATAAATACACTCCGTTTTTTAAGCCAATATTTCTACGAATGGCACTTTCGATA
Organism: Lentimicrobium sp.; assembly: GCA_022758945.1. GTDB lineage: Bacteria > Bacteroidota > Bacteroidia > Flavobacteriales > Flavobacteriaceae > Flavobacterium. Next base: position 719 of record JAEMQE010000175.1, read on the forward strand.
CCGCCATCTTCGGCGATTTGCAAAAGAAATGGCGTAATAATATTGCTAATCGAAAGGGAGGCAGTTTTCGAATATCGGGAAGGAATATTAGGACCGCAATAATGTAAAACATTGTTTTTGACAAAGGTGGGTTTTTCGTGAGTCGTCACTTCCGAAGTTTCAAAACAACCGCCAGTGTCAATGCTCACGTCCACAATTACGGCACCTTTTTTCATATGCTCCACCATGGTTTCGGTCACAACAACCGGACAGCGTTCTTTGCCACGCATTGCTCCAATAGCTACATCGCATCTTCTCAGTGCTTTCAATAAGGATTTGGGTTGAATGGTGGACGTGAAAATACGCTGATTCAAATTGTTTTGCAATCGTCGGAGTTTTGTAATGGAATTGTCAAAAACTTTAACATTAGCACCCAAACCAATAGCAGTTTTGGCGGCAAATTCACCCACAGTTCCAGCTCCAATAATGACCACATCAGTAGGTGGAACGCCTGTGATGTTACCAAATAATAACCCTTTTCCAAAGGTATTGGTAATCATCAATTCGGCAGCAATTAGTATGGACGCTGTTCCTGCAATTTCGCTTAAGGATTTTACGGCAGGATAGGAACCATCTTCGTCTTTGATATATTCGAAAGCAAGTGCGGTAATTTTTTTCTTAGTTAAAGCTTCAAAATAGGCTTTCTTTTTGGTCTTAATTTGAATGGCAGAAATCAGGATGGTTTGAGGACTCATCATAGCAATTTCGGCTAGAGTAGGGGGTTCCACCTTTAAAAGCATCGGACAACTGAAAACTTTTTTGGTGTCTTTTGTAATTTCAGCACCGGCATCGGCATATTCTTTGTCGGAATAACTCGAACTTTCTCCCGCACCGGCTTCTATCATTACCCGATGTCCTTGATAGGTTAAGGAATTTACAGCATCTGGTGTGAGACAAATACGGCGTTCTTGGTAGCAAGTTTCTTTTGGAATTCCAATGAAAAGTTCGCTTTTGTGTCTCACTATTTCAAGTTTCTCTTCTTGAGGTAATAGCTGTTGCTTCGTAAATGGAGTTATCGACATTGTTTTGTTAAATTAGTGGTACAATTTACTGAAAAAAATCAAAATCCGTTCACTATAATAGGATAAATTCAGTTTTCATCCGTATTAAAAATGGAAATCCATTGTTAAATATTCCGCTCCATCTTAATATCTGCTCGCTCATAAGCACCATCTTCTAAAGGAACTTCCTCGAACCCAAATTTCTTATACAAATATAGTGCGGGTAACAATTTTCGGTTCGAATACAAAAGGAGTTTTTTTATTCCTTTTTGCTTAGCAGTTTCAATGCAATGTTCCATAAGTTTATTGCCAATTCCTAATCCCTGAACGCCATCCATTACAGCCATTTTACTTAATTCGAAAGTAGTTTCGTCTATTTTTATCAGGGAAACTGTGCCTACAATTTTGCCATTGTATTGGGCATAAAAAATCATTCCTCCTTTGTCTATGATTTCACTTTGAGGATTGGAAAGTGTTATTTCATCTTTGGCCTCCACTCTGAAATATTTTTGGAGCCATTCCAGATTCAGGGTTTTTATTTCTTCCTTTAAATCCGGAGAAAACGGAATAATGATGACAGTGTTATCGATATCCATAATTTTATAATTAAATTAATTCTAAAAGACGTTTGCCATCAGAAAGCAATGTAATTGAAATGGTTGAATGTAAATCTGGGATGAGATTTGGAATCTTTTCGCCCCACTCAATAAAACACCAGTTGCCAGAATAAAGGTATTCATCGGCTCCCATATCCAAAGCTTCAACCTCATGATTTAGTCTGTAGAAATCAAAATGATAAACAGTTTGATTAGTAGCAGTTTGGTATTCATTAACTAAAGAAAAAGTTGGGCTACTCGTTACGTCATTTACGCCCATTTCTTTCGTCAAAGCCTTTATTAAAGTGGTTTTTCCAACACCCATTTCTCCATTAAAAAGGAGGACTTTATTTGGGTTTTGTTCTAAAATTTGCTGGGCAACAGCATTGATTTCATCTAATGAAAAAGTGATTTCCATTCTTTAAAAAGTGTTAGGTTTTAAGCAAATCTGCAATCTAAAATCTGCAATCTGAATTATTTCGGGTTAAAAATTAAAAACGGAATAATCATTTCTTCTAACGAAATTCCGCCGTGTTGATAGGTATTTTTATAATAACTCACATAATGATTGTAGTTATTCACATAAGCCAAAAACAAATCATTTTTGGCAAAAATATAAGAACTACTCATATTTACCGATGGTAATCCTATTATTTTAGGGTCTTTCACCGCATAAACATCTTTGCTTTCGTAGGACAAACTGCGACCGGTTTTATAACGCAAATTGAGGCTGGTGTTTTTGTCTCCAATGACTTTCGAAGGGTTTTTTACATTTATAGTTCCGTGGTCTGTAGTTAAAATCAATTTGAAACCCAGCTTTTGTGCCTGTTGAATGATTTCCAAAAGAGGGGAATTCTTAAACCAACTCAAAGTCAGCGAGCGATAAGCCTTATCGTCAGAAGCGAGTTCTTTAACCACATCCATTTCGGTTTTAGCGTGCGAAAGCATATCCACAAAATTATAAACTACCGTAACCAAATCATTGTTTTTCAATGTTTTGAAATTTTCAACCAGCTTTTTTCCTCCGGCAAGATTGGTGATTTTGAAATAATCCTGCTTGATATTCAACCCTAAACGTTTTAATTGGGCAGTTAAAAATTCGGCTTCAAATAAGTTTTTTCCGCCTTCTTCAGGATCATTTTTCCAATATTGTGGAAACTGTTTCTCCATTTCAAGTGGCGTCAATCCAGAGAAAATGGCGTTTCTGGCATATTGGGTCGCCGTGGGTAAAATAGCGTAATAAGGAACTTCTTTTTCTAGTTTATAATGATTGCCTACTACATTTTCGAAAACTTTCCATTGGTCGTAACGCAAGTTGTCAATGACCACAAATAAAATGGGTTTAGCTTTGCTCAGTTCGGCATCGCCTCGGGTGTCTTTTTTGACGATTTCTGGAACCACTAATTCTCGGAATAAAGTGTGCGATTGTATGGGTTTGTCCGCTTTTGGAGCACTCGAGCCTTGGCGAACTGGCGAAGCAAACCAATCTTCATAATTGCGTTCGATGAATTTCCCGAATTGCGAATTGGCTTCTGCTTTTTGAGATTCCAATATTTCAATCATTCCTTGGTCGTCGATATTTTCGAGTTCGAGTTCCCAAAAGATTAATTTTTTGTATAATTCTATCCAATCTTCATGGGAGTTGACCATCGCCATTTCCATCGAAATTTTTCGAAATTCTTTCTGGTAGTCCAAAGTCGTTTTTTGAGAAATCAATCTGGAATGATCCAAATTCTTCTTCAAACTCAACAATATCTGGTTCGGATTCACCGGTTTTATCAAATAATCGGCAATTTTAGAGCCTATAGCTTCCTCCATAATATATTCTTCCTCGCTCTTGGTAATCATAATCATCGGAATCGAAGATTTCTTTTCCTTCATTTCCGAAAGGGTTTCCAAGCCACTCATACCGGGCATATTTTCGTCCAGAAAAACAATATCAAAATTATTTTCGTCGAAAATATCAATCGCATCGCGACCGTTGTTGCAAGTTGTTACACTGTAATTTTTCATTTCCAGAAATAAAATATGCGGTTTTAGGTAGTCAATTTCGTCATCGACCCAAAGTATTTTTATCTTGTCCATAATTATTTAAGTAAGTATTCAAAAGTAATAAATCAATTTGCCAAATTACTGTTTTTTGAAATGCTTAAATGCTAATATTATGATAATTTTTCGTGCAATATTTTTCTGAAAATTTAATTTTAGGCTTTTGATTGCTAAAGTAAAATTTGATTGTCATTGTTTTATTTTTTTTGCTATTTTTAAAAACTCTAAAAAATTAAAAAATGAAATCATTAATTCAATTTATAAAAACGTCCATTAAAGGTGGAGTTTTTATGTTTCTTCCCATATTTTTTACTTTTTACTTATTGAAAAAAGTATTTGATATATTAATTAAAGTAGCAAAACCTTTTATGAAATGGTTAAAAATTGATTCAATACTTGGTGAGGTTGGATTGAGTTTTTTAATTATTTTTATGGTGCTTTTTTTGTGTTTCCTTGGAGGAGTTTTGATGCGTTTTCGATTTTTTAAATCATTTAATGAAAAAGTAGAATCGATTATAACGACTATTTTTCCTCAATATGATGCAATCAAGGATAAAGTTGATGAAAAGATTCAAACTATAAATGAGGATCCTAAAAAATTTGTGACAGAAAAAATGAAAAAATAATTATGTTAAAATCCAAATAATAAAGTTTAGTTAGACTATATAAAAGATTGTAAAATGGGAATAACTTAACCCAGCTCTGCGATGTGTTCCATATAAAAAACCGTTCTTAAAATCTGAGATGCTGTATGAAGTCTCCCGACTTTGAGGATGTGTTTATCAGTCTGTGACTGACTTTAAAACAAAATCGGTTAAAAACCGAAAATCACTACCTAAAAGTCGGTAAATTGAGGAGCAGAAAAATGTTATAAATTATGGTTAAATCAACTTCCCATTAAAGCCCCATATACTCCCCATATAGAGTATGAAAACCACTAGTACAAATTATCCTAGTTTTAGAACTTTTTTTGGTCAATTTTATAAGCTTGGAATTGTACTGCCAAAATAATTTAGAATCACCAAAAACAGGTAACAATTCAATTCCTCAATAAATACTTCTGATGTTCTTTTGTATGATAGAAATGCTTTCCCTTGAGTGCATACAATTCACAAACTAAAATTTTCATTACCATGTAGTTTTGCTTATATTTGTTTCTCAAAACAAAAATGATTGTGAGCCAAATTAATAAACTAAAAATATTCAATGACCCCATTTATGGGTTTATTACCATCCCCAATGCTTTAATATACGATTTAATTCAGCATCCGTATTTCCAGAGATTGCGACGCATTTCTCAAATGGGTTTGTCGTATTTAGTTTATCCTGGCGCAAATCACACCCGTTTTCATCACGCTTTGGGCTGTATGCACATTATGCAAAAGGCGGTCGAAACACTCCGTTTCAAAGGAGTTTCCATTTCTCCACAAGAAGAAAATGCTTTGTATATCGCCATTTTGTTACACGATATTGGTCATGGCCCATTTTCGCACGCTATGGAACGAAGCATTGTCGAAGATGTGCATCACGAAGCCATTTCCTTGCTGTTTATGAACCAGCTGAATCAGGAATTTGACGGAAAACTAAGCCTAGCCATCAAAGTGTTCAAGGGCGATTATCATCGAAAATTTATGTTGCAACTCATTTCGAGTCAACTCGATATGGACCGAATGGATTACCTGAAACGCGATAGCTTTTATTCGGGAGTAGCCGAAGGGAATGTCAATTCCGAACGTTTAATTCAGATGATGAATGTGGTCGATGATGTCTTGGTTATTGAAGAAAAAGGCATTTATTCGGTCGAGAAATTCTTGATGTCCAGACGATTGATGTATTGGCAAGCTTATTTACATAAAACCAGTTTGGTTGCAGAATTAATTTTGACGAAAGTCCTGAAACGTGCAAAAGAACTGACCGAAAAAGGAATAATTTTGCCTTGTAGCGAACCCTTGATGTTTTTTATGCAACACAAAATCACGATGGAAACTTTCGATAGCGAAACCTTGGATTTGTTTTCACAACTGGATGATTTTGATATAATTAGTGCATTAAAATCTTGGCAGAAACAAGACGATTTTATATTGTCATCTTTAAGCAAAATGATTATCAACAGAGATTTATTGAAAATTAAATTAAGCGAAGAAAAAGTACCGGTTGAAGATTTACATCATTTAAAAGAACGATTCGCATTAGAAAATAATATTACTTTAGCCGAAACCAATTATTTTATTTTTAAAGGCAAAATAAAGAATCAAGCCTATAGCAAAGAAGCCGAACCCATCCGAATTCTTAAAAAAGACCAAACTATCGAAGATGTAGTTGAAGCTTCTGACCAATTGAATTTGAAGTCTTTGTCCAAATTTGTGACCAAATATTATATATGTTTCCCAAAACAACTTGTATAAAAACCAACATTTAAAATCTATTTTTTATATTTTTGTCGAGATGAAACAGAACCAGACATTTTTTTTGAATTTAAGTAGGACATTAAGCAGAGAGTTTCATCTTATTCCTATCAAAAATACAATTAGATAAGATGAAATTTACAGCAGAGCAAATAGCCGGTGTTTTGGGAGGTGAAGTCGTAGGTAATCCAAAAGCCGAAGTATATAAATTGTCTAAAATAGAAGAAGGTTCCGAAGGTTCCATCAGTTTTTTGGCCAATCCCAAATATTTACCTTATATTTATTCGACTCAGGCGACTATCACTATAGTAAATAACTCCTTCATTCCTGAGGCCGAATTAAAAACCACCATGATAAAAGTGGAGGATGCGTATATGTCCTTCACAAAATTATTGGAATTTTACGATCAAGCTACAAAAGGGAACAAAGTTGGAATAGAACAACCTTCATTTATTTCAGAAAATGTAAAACAGGGCGCCAATTTGTACTTGGGAAGCTTTAGTTATATTGAGAAAAATGTAGTTTTGGGTGACAATGTCAAAATTTACCCCAATTGTTTTATTGGCGAAAGTGTTAAAATCGGGAATAATGTTACTATTTTTGCGGGCGCCAAAATACATTCGGAAACAGTCATTGGTAATAATTGTGTGATTTATTCTGGTGCTGTTATTGGAGCAGATGGTTTTGGTTTTGCACCAAACGAAGATGGAACCTATACAAAAATTCCACAAATAGGAAATGTACTAATCGAAGATAATGTAGATATTGGGGCCAATACAACAATAGATAAAGCCACAATGGGCTCGACAATTATCCGAAAAGGAGTGAAACTAGACAATCAGATTCAGATAGGACACAATGTTGAAATTGGTGAGAATACTGTGATTGCGGCTCAAACTGGTATTGCAGGTTCAACAAAAATTGGCAAAAACGGAATGATCGGTGGGCAAGTAGGTATTGTGGGACATTTAACAATTGGCAATAATGTCCGAATCCAGGCTCAATCAGGTGTTGGAAGGAATGTTAAAGATGATGAAGTCTTACAGGGAAGTCCAACATTTGGATACAATGACTTCAACAAATCGTATGTTCATTTCAGGAATTTGCCGAAAATTGTTACAGAAATAGAAGAAATAAAGAAACAAATATTAAACCAAAAAAATGGAAACAATGGTTAAACAGAAGACCATCAAAACAGAAATTTCACTAACAGGAGTTGGGCTACACACGGGAAAGGAAGTAAAAATGACTTTCAAACCTGCGCCAATTAATAATGGTTTTACTTTCGTTCGAAAAGATTTAGAGGGACAGCCTATTATTGAAGCCGATGCAAATTACGTTGTAAACACGCAAAGAGGAACCAATTTAGAAAAATTAGGCGTTAAAATTCAAACTCCTGAACACGTTTTGGCAGCATTAGTTGGTTGTGATTTAGACAATGTAATCATTGAATTAGATGCTTCAGAACTTCCTATTATGGATGGCTCTTCAAAATATTTTGTCGAAGCTATTGAAAAAGCGGGTATTCAGGAACAAGAAGCTAAAAGAAAGATATATGTAGTAAAAGAAATAATTTCATTTACTGATGAAGAAACAGGAAGCGAAATAATGGTTATGCCGCAAGAACATTACTGTGTAACTGCTATGGTTGATTTTGGTACCAAAGTTTTAGGAACTCAAAATGCCACGATGAAATCTCTTGCTGAATTTAAAACAGAAATTGCTGAATCAAGAACTTTTAGTTTTCTTCATGAACTAGAATCACTTTTAGAAAATGGGTTGATAAAAGGCGGAGATTTGAATAATGCAATTGTTTATGTTGACAAAGAAATTTCCGAAAAAACAATGAATAGTCTAAAAGTAGCTTTTGGAAAAGACGAAATAACTGTTAAACCTAACGGTATTTTAGATAATCTAACTTTGCATTATCCAAATGAAGCCGCAAGACATAAACTACTGGATGTTGTTGGTGATTTATCTTTAATTGGAACCAGAATACAAGGAAAAGTAATTGCAAATAAACCAGGTCATTTTATAAACACTCAGTTTGCAAAAAAAATGGCAAAAATCATAAAAATCGAACAACGAAATCATGTTCCTGTTTACGATTTAAATCTGGAGCCTTTGATGGATATTCACAAAATTATGGCTGTGCTTCCACATAGACCACCATTTTTGTTGATTGACAGAATAATCGAAATGTCCGAAAGTCATATAGTTGGTTTGAAAAATGTAACGATGAACGAAAATTTCTTCGTAGGTCATTTTCCAGGAGCACCAGTTATGCCGGGAGTTTTAATTGTAGAAGCAATGGCACAAACAGGTGGGATTTTAGTGTTGAGCACCGTTCCGGATCCAGAAAATTACCTGACTTATTTTATGAAAATTGACAATGTAAAATTCAAACATAAAGTATTGCCAGGCGACACCTTAATTTTCAAATGTGATTTAATCACTCCTATCAGAAGAGGAATTTGTCACATGCAAGCCAATGCGTATGCCAATGGAAAACTAGTGGCTGAAGCCGAATTGATGGCGCAAATTACCAAAAAACAGTAGTTTAAGAGGTTAATTGGTTAACTGTATAATCGGTTAAGCGTTCAACAAATAACCAATTCAATAATTAAACGATTAAACAAATAACCAGATAAACGAATAACCGAACTATATGAATCAACCCTTAGCTTATGTTCATCCAGGCGCAAAAATTGCAAAAAATGTAGTGATTGAACCTTTTACTACTATTCATAATAACGTTATTATTGGTGATGGAACTTGGATAGGTTCCAACGTTACCATAATGGAAGGTGCTAGAATTGGTAAAAATTGCAATATTTTTCCTGGAGCAGTAATCTCTGCAATTCCACAAGATTTAAAATTTGGCGGCGAAGATTCATTGGCAATAATTGGCGACAATTGTACCATAAGAGAGTGCGTTACAATCAATAGAGGAACAATTGCATCTGGTCAAACGGTTGTTGGTAATAATTGTTTAATCATGGCAGCTGCGCATATTGCTCACGATTGTCATATAGGCGATAATGCAATTATTGTAAATGGCGTTCTTTTAGGAGGACATGTAACGATTGGCAAATTCGCTATTATTGGAGGTTTGTCAGCGGTACATCAATTTATTAGTGTTGGAGATCACGCTATGATTTCAGGAGGTTCGCTGTTAAGAAAAGATGTTCCTCCATTTACTAAAGCGGCTAAAGAGCCATTGTCATACGTAGGAATCAATTCAGTAGGATTAAGAAGAAGAGGTTTTACATCCGAAAAAATAAAAGAAATTCAGGAAATTTATAGAATTCTTTACCAAAAAAATTATAATGTAACTCAGGCTCTTGGAATCATTGAAGCCGAAATGGAAGCAACTCCCGAAAGAGATGAAATTATAGATTTTATCAGAAATTCATCAAGAGGTGTAATGAAAGGTTATTCAGGGAATTACTAGTGTTCAGATTACAGTTTGCAGTTTGCAGTCTCGATTTTGTACAAAAAATGAAAAACAAATAATAAAAATTATCTATTAACAATATCACTTTTCGTCTCCCTCTCCTTTGGAGAGGGTCGGGGTGAGGAAAACAAACAAATTAAATGGCATCAACATCAGATATAAGAAACGGATTGTGCATAAAATACAACAACGACATCTATAAAATTATAGAATTTCTTCATGTTAAACCAGGAAAAGGACCCGCTTTTGTTAGAACAAAACTAAGAAGCTTGACTAACGGAAAAGTATTGGACAACACCTTTTCTGCAGGACATAAAATTGAAGAAGTTAGAGTTGAAAACCATAAATTTCAATATTTATATCCAGAAGGGGATGAATTTCATTTTATGAATGTAGAAACTTTCGAACAAATTTCCTTAAATAAAAACATCTTAGATTCACCAGGATTATTGAAAGAAGGTGAAAATGTTATGGTGAGCATCAACACCGAAACTGACTTACCTCTTTCGGTAGATATGCCGGCATCTGTAATTCTTGAAGTGACTTACGCTGAACCGGGAATAAAAGGAAATACGGCTACAAATGCAACAAAATCAGCTACTGTTGAAACTGGAGCAACTGTAAATGTTCCTTTATTTATCAACGAAGGCGACAAAATAAAAATCGATACTACTTCTGGAAATTACATGGAAAGAGTTAAGGAATAAGACTCTTCGCCGAAAGGGAATACATTATGAAATTCATTAAGACACATACTTTAAAAGAAATTGCAACAATCATCAATAGCAAATATGTTGGGGATGACAATTTTCCTGTTTATGGAATGAACGAAATTCACGTGGTAGAATCAGGTGATATCGTTTTTGTTGACCATCCAAAATATTACGATAAAGCGTTACATTCTGCTGCAACAACCATTTTGATTAACAAAAATGTAGATTGTCCTGAAGGGAAAGCATTATTGATTTCGGACGATCCTTTTAGGGATTTTAATATCTTGACGAATCATTTTAAACCTTTCCAATTGGCTAATGTTGCTATTTCGGCTTCTGCCAAAATTGGAGCAGGAACAATAATTCAACCCAATTGTTTTGTTGGCAATCATGTTGTTATTGGTGAAAATTGTTTAATCCATTCGAATGTTTCAATTTACGACAATACTATAATTGGTAATAATGTGATTATTCATGCAGGAACCATTCTTGGAGCCGATGCTTTTTACTATAAAAAACGTCCTGAAGGGTACGACCAATTAATTTCTGGAGGAAGAGTAGTTATTAAAAACAACGTTGGAATTGGAGCTCTTTGTACTATCGACAAAGGAGTTACGGGCGATACCACCATTGGCGAAGGCACCAAAATTGACAATCAAGTGCAAGTGGGACACGATACTGTCATTGGAAAAAAATGTCTAATTGCCTCTCAAACCGGAATTGCTGGTTGCGTGATTATTAAGGATGAAGTCACAATTTGGGGACAAGTGGGAACCACAAGTGGAATAACAATAGGCGAGAAGGCAGTGATTTTGGGTCAGACTGGAGTTACCAAATCGATTGAAGGTGGCAAAACGTATTTTGGTACACCAATACAAGAATCTCGTGAAAAATTGAAACAGCTTGCCAATATTAAAAAGATACCAGAAATACTTCAAAAATTAAAAGAATTATTATGAAACCAAAAGATATTGTTCTCGATTTCTACAAGTCTGACGTTCTCTTGGATAGGAAAACCGTTAGCGAGTTATTACATCCTGAAGTTTTAATGGATTGGAACAGTAGCCAAGGTTTTATTCAAATGAATTATGATGATTTTTTGTCACTTACGGATCAATTGGCAAAAGCCTATATACGTTCCAAAATTAGAATTAGCCACATTCTTCAAGAAAAAAATTTGGTTTCTTTACGTTTTTCCCATTTTGTAAAAACGATTGAAAATCCAAGAGAAGAAATGCTGATGGGTAATTTTTTCGTGATTTGGGAAGTAAAAGACGAAAAATTATTTAGAGGGTATCAAATGAGTCATTTTTCTTAATTAAATATTTCAAATATCACCTGCAAAACCTTACTTTTGCACAACAATTAAAAAAACTACATAAAATATATATCATGAGTGTTTTAGTTAATAAAGATTCCAAAATAATTGTTCAAGGATTTACAGGAAGCGAAGGAACATTCCACGCTTCTCAAATGATTGAATATGGTACAAATGTTGTTGGTGGTGTAACTCCTGGAAAAGGGGGAACAACCCATTTAGACCGTCCAGTTTTCAATACAGTTAAAGACGCCGTAGATCAAGCAGGAGCTGACACTACCATTATTTTTGTACCGCCAGCTTTTGCTGCTGATGCAATTATGGAAGCCGCCGATGCCGGTATCAAAGTAATTATCGCCATTACAGAAGGAATTCCTGTAGCGGATATGATTAAAGCTAATAATTATATTAAAAGTAGAGATTGTAGATTAGTAGGTCCAAACTGTCCCGGAGTTATTACTCCAGGTGAAGCAAAAGTAGGTATTATGCCCGGTTTTGTTTTCAAAAAAGGAACAGTGGGTATCGTTTCTAAATCAGGAACTTTGACTTACGAAGCAGCTGACCAAGTGGTAAAACAAGGATTAGGAATTACAACAGCAATCGGTATTGGTGGAGATCCAATCATTGGAACAACCACAAAAGAAGCCATTGAATTATTTATGAATGATCCCGAAACCGAATGTATCGTGATGATTGGTGAAATTGGAGGTCAATTAGAAGCGGATGCTGCCAAATGGATTAAAGCTGATGGAAATCGCAAACCAGTTATTGGATTTATTGCCGGTGAAACTGCTCCAAAAGGAAGAACAATGGGTCACGCAGGTGCAATTGTAGGTGGCGCTGATGATACAGCCGAAGCCAAAAAACGCATCATGAGAGAATGTGGAATTCACGTTGTGGATTCTCCTGCTGAAATTGGAAAAAAAGTAAAAGAAGTTTTAGGATAATCTAAGACTGACGATATAATCTAATACCTCACGGTTTTCGTGGGGTATTTTAGTTAAATAATAATAGAAAATAAAATGTATAAAGAATTAAAAAAATTCAAAGTCAAAAATCAGTTCACTTTTTCAACTGACGATAGTTTAGAAGAAGTTTGCAATGCATCAGAAGGTGGAAGCGGAATTTTCCTTGTGTACGCTGTTGATGGAGAAGAGAAAGAATTGATTATGGTTGGTTCAACAGGAACGATTCAAAATGACGGAACCTTAAAAAGCAAAAATGGTGGATTGTTCGACAAAATCGTAAACGGTCATCAATTTGCAAAAACGGGAAGAAAATATTCTTGGCCAGCACAAATGAAATTGGAAAAAATTGAAAGATTGGAAGTGTATTGGTACGAAACTTTCAACGAGAAAATAAAGTAATTCCAACTTTCGTGGAAGGACAAATTTTACAAAATTTCTTGGATGAAAATGGGAAACTACCAAGATGGAATGTGGCCTTTTAGTAAAATTTATTACAAAATTCAAATGCCCACATATTCGTAGGGCATTTTTTTTGGCACTCACTACATTATTCTTATATTTGAAACACAATAATAAATAAACATATACAATAAATATGAAATTACTCGAAGGAAAAGTAGCAATAATTACTGGCGCAAGTCGTGGAATAGGAAAAGGGATTGCGGAAGTTTTTGCTAAACACGGCGCAAACATAGCATTTACATATAGTTCATCTGTAGAATCTGCTTTGGCATTGGAAAAAGAATTGAACGAAATGGGCATCAAAGCCAAAGGTTATCAATCGAATGCTGCCGATTTTAACGAAGCGCAAACCTTTGTTGATGCCGTTTTAGCTGAATTTGGAACAGTTGATATTTTAATCAACAACGCCGGAATCACCAAAGACAATTTACTAATGCGTATGTCCGAAGCTGATTTTGATCAAGTAATCAACGTGAATTTGAAATCGGTTTTTAATATGACCAAAGCAATTCAAAGAACTTTTTTGAAGCAACGTGCGGGTTCAATCATAAATATGAGTAGTGTAGTTGGCATTCAAGGAAATGCTGGGCAAACTAATTATGCAGCTTCTAAAGCGGGAGTTATAGGTTTTACAAAATCCGTAGCGCTCGAATTAGGCTCACGAAATATTCGTTGCAACGCGATTGCTCCAGGATTTATTGAAACTGAAATGACGGCAAAATTAAGCGACGAAGTAGTACAAGGTTGGAGAGACAGTATTCCGCTGAAGCGCGGAGGAACAACCGAAGATGTTGCTAATGCTTGTCTTTTCTTGGCTTCGGATATGAGCACTTATGTTACAGGACAAGTATTGAATGTTTGCGGAGGAATGCTTACTTAAAAAGTAGGCAGTTTTCAGTATTCAGTTTACAGCTGATATATTGAATATTATTTATTGAATATATAAACAATGACAACAAACACAATTCTATTACTATTGCTTTCTCTAATAATAGCAGGCGGTTTGTCGTTTTTTCAATATTTTTATAAAGCCAAAACTAAGTCGAAACTGAACTTGGTTTTGGCTTTTTTGCGTTTTCTGTCCATTTTTGGGATATTATTGTTGTTGATTAATCCAATAATGAGTCGAAAAACGCTAGAAACTATCAAAACACCTTTGCCAATAGTGGTGGATAATTCAAGTTCTATTGTCGATTTAAAATCCAAAGAAACAACTTTGGAATTATATAAAAAGTTGTTCCAAAACAAAGAGTTACAAGAGAAATTTGACGTACAATCGTATCGATTTGACAGAGATTTTCAACAGTCAGAAGAATTTGATTTTAAAGGAAAGCAAACGAATATTGATGAAGTTTCTAAAAATCTGAAAAGTATTTATAAAAACATCATTTTTCCAACGATTTTAATTACGGACGGAAACCAAACCTCGGGCAACGATTATGTATATAGTTTTGATTCGAATAACAAGGTTTATCCGTTAGTCGTTGGTGATACAACGAAATTTTTGGATTTGAAAGTGATACAATTGAATGTCAATAAATATGCTTTTCAAAAGAATAAATTTCCTGTGGAAGTGTTTTTGCAGTATTCAGGAAACAAAAGTGTAAATGCAGATTTTAGTATTTCGCAAGGAAATTCAGTTTTGAGTAAGCAAACAGTTTTATTTTCTCCATCCAAAAAATCAGTAGTTTTAGACGTTTTGCTTCCTGCTGACAAAGTAGGATTGCAAGTATTTAAAGCTATTATTTCTTCCAAAGAAAAAGAGAAAAATACCTATAATAATACCAAGAATTTTGCAGTTGAAGTCATAGATCAAAAGACTAATGTAGCTATTATTTCGGCTATAGATCATCCTGATATTGGTGCATTGAAGAGAGCTATTGAAACTAATGCTCAACGAAAAGTAATCATTGTTAAACCTAAAGATGTCAATTCATTACAAGATTATAATATTTTAATTTTGTACCAACCAACAAACGAATTCAAATCAGTTTTTGAGAAAAATAAATTAGCTGGAATCAACACTCTTATTATCACGGGAAACAATACCGATTTCAATTTTCTAAACCAACAACAAAGCAATTTGACCTTCAAAATGAGCGGTCAAAAAGAAGATTATTTGGCCGAATTCAATTCGCAATTCAATCTTTTTGCGATTGATAATTTAGGTTTCGAAAATTTTCCTCCTTTGCAAAATGCTTTTGGAACGGTAACCACAAACGGAACGGTTTCGACTTTGCTTTCCTCCAAAATTAGAAATATAGAAACGAATGCTCCTTTATTGGCTTTTGCCGAAAATCAAGGCAAACGTTCGGCTTTTCTTTTGGGAGAAAACAGTTGGAAATGGCGTTTGCAAAGTCACGTTGACAATCAATCATTCGAAAAATTTGATATTTTCGTAGATAAAATTATTCAATTTTTGGCATCTAATGATTCCAAGAAATCCTTGGTGGTGAATCACGAAAGTTTTTATAATTTTGGAGAATCCATCGAGATTTTGGCGTCTTATTTCAATAAAAATTACGAATTCGACGAAAAGGCTCGTTTGACGATTTCGGTAACCAATACAAAAACAAAGCAAACCAAAAACTACGATTTACTGAAAGGCAATAATTCTTATAAAGTTAATCTTGACGGGCTTTCGGCTGGAGCTTATAATTTTTCGGTAAAAGAATTAAATTCAAAAACAAGTTATTCGAGTCATTTTGAAATTCTGGATTTCGACATTGAAAAACAATTTGTAAATCCTGATGTGGAAAAATTGTCTCAATTGGCAACACAAACTCAAGGAAAAGTTCATTATCCAAATCAAGTTGACGCTCTGATAAAAACACTTTTGGAAAACGAAAATTACAAAGCGGTTCAGAAAGAAATTGTTAGCAAAACTCCTTTAATTGATTGGGTTTGGTTACTGATTTTGATTGCAATTTCACTTTCAACAGAATGGTTTATCAGAAAATACAATGGAATGTTGTAGTTATAAATTCCGCTAAATGCAAAAACAGAAATTATGGATTTTAGACTAAAAGTATTCTTTACGGTTGCCAATAGGTTGAGTTTTACGAAAGCTGCAAAGGAATTATTTATCACGCAACCTGCTGTTTCTAAACACATTCAAGAATTGGAAGAACAATATAAAATTAAATTTTTTGAAAGAAACGGTTCTAAAATTTCACTTACCAATGCTGGCGAACAATTGTTAAAACACACTAAAAACATTTTTGAAGTTTATAGGGAAATAGATTTTGATATGAGTGCACTCATTAATCAGCAGCGTGGATTGCTTCGATTGGGAGCCAGCACAACCATTTCGCAATATATAATTCCTCCGCTTTTGGCTCGTTTTCATCAAAAACTACAAGAAATAAAGGTCAATTTACTGAACGGAAATACAGAGCAAATTGAAAATGCTTTATTGAACAAAGAGATTGAAATAGGAATTGTTGAAGGGCAATCTAAAAATCAATCCATTAAATACATCGAATTTTTAAAAGATGAATTAGTATTGGTTTGCAACAATAAAAATCCTTTAATTAACAAAGAACAACTAAGTCAAGAGGATTTAAAATCGATGCGATTTGTGATGCGGGAACAAGGTTCAGGAACACTTGAAGTAATTGAATATGCATTAAAACCTTTTGAAATCAATCTTTCGCAATTAACAATTGAAATGCAATTAGGAAGTACCGAAAGCATTAAATCATATTTAATGAATTCCGATTGTGTTGCTTTTATTTCAATACATGCTATAGAAAAAGAGCTTAAAAATAATGAATTGGTCATTCTTGATATTGATAATTTAGTTATAGAGCGATTTTTCTATATTATCACTTTACAAGGAAAAGTAAATGCGCTTTCGGAATTGTTTATAAAAAATATGGCAAGTTATTATAATTTAAAGTTATAGCGGATTATCTTTTACAATTGGCAAAAATGGATTAATCTTTTCACCTTTGTAAAATAATAATTCAACTATTTTACATTGGGAACGTCTCAAAATACAATTCAGAAACAAGCTCCATTATACTTCAAAGTAAGTAGAAGACAACAACGAATCATTTTTATTTTGTTGCTATTGTTTTGTATGACTTCTTTGATTTCTCCGCCAATTGCTTTATTGCTGGGTTTAATTGTCGCTAATTTTTCGGGACATCCTTATTTGCCACTTAACCATAAAGCTACTCATATTTTATTGCAGGTTTCGGTGGTAGGATTGGGTTTTGGAATGAGCATAAACAATGCTTTTTCAGCAGGAAAAGAAGGTTTTTTCTTCACCATTGCATCTATTTTTAGCACATTGATTTTGGGTGCTTTATTAGGAAAATGGTTTAATATTGAGAAGAAAACTTCGCATTTAATTTCGTGTGGAACCGCCATTTGTGGTGGAAGTGCCATTGCAGCCATTGCGCCAGTAATAAAATCAAATGAAAAGCAAACTTCTGTAGCTTTGGGAGTGATATTCATTTTGAATTCGGTAGCTTTATTTTTGTTTCCAGTTGTGGGACATTGGTTAGGATTATCACAAAAAGAATTTGGTTTGTGGTGTGCCATTGCTATTCACGACACAAGTTCTGTTGTTGGTGCCGCCAATAAATATGGTTTTGAAGCATTACAAATTGCCACAACCGTAAAATTAGCCCGCGCCTTATGGATTATTCCAATCGCTTTAATCACTTCAGTAGTATTCAAAAATGAATCAAGAAAAATCAAAATTCCTTATTTTATTGGATTGTTTATTTTGGCAATGTTAATGAATACTTATGTTTCAAAAACAGCAATAATTGCTCCTTATTTAGTTTCAATTGCTAAAATTGGACTTACATTAACCTTGTTTTTAATTGGAGCAGGATTGAATATAAATATATTGAAATCAGTAGGCATAAAACCTTTATTTCAAGGTATTTTACTTTGGATGTTTATAGCGATTGGATCTCTGGTTGCTATTATATATTTCAATTCTTAGAATTAATTATTCAAAATTATAATTTAAAATCTGGTAGGGTTATTCCTTTTATATTTGTTTCTTATCAGATGGGAAGTTTTTTTTTGATAGATTCGGAACAAAAACACACCATGTAATGACCTTTGAAATCCGTCCACTCTTAAATTTTTTCCTTAATAAAGCTTTAAAGTTAATGTTTGCTTAAATATTTAGGCCCGAGTAGTGAATGACAATAAAAATAATAATTTTACAAAAAATTAGTAAAAATTTAAAAAATATAATTTAAGTTCAAAGAATATGAAAAAAAGTTTAATTTTTATATTGCTTTTTATGGTGACATTGGGTTATTCACAAGAATGGAAATCTAATTTAGAAGAAGCTAAAAAAGAGGCAACGGAACAAAATAAAAAGATTCTTTTAGTTTTTTCAGGTTCAGATTGGTGTGCTCCTTGTATCAAACTAGATAAAAATGTATGGCAATCTGAAGCTTTTAAAAACGAAAGCCAAAAAAGTTGGATTTTGATTAAAGCTGATTTTCCAAAGAAAAAAGCAGACTTGCTTTCTCCGGAATTGACCTCAAATAATGAGAAATTGGCTGAAAAGTATAATAAAGAAGGTAACTTTCCATTAGTTGTTTTACTGGACAAAAACGGAAAAGTGGTAGGTGAAAAAGGATATGCCAATATTTCGGCTGAAGATTATATTCAAGCAATCCATTCAATGGAAAATTAATGAAAAAATTACTGTTTTTTGGAATAGTATTATTTACAATTTCCTCCTTTGGACAAATAGTTCATAGGAGGAAATTGTATATGATGACCAGTCCATTCGAAATGACAGTGGTTGCCAAAGATACTATTCAAGGTAATGAATGGATTGATGCTGCTATTGCTGAAGTATCGAGAATAGAAAATTTAGTTTCCGATTGGAAGCCTGAAACTC
Source organism: Lentimicrobium sp. (assembly GCA_022758945.1). Classification (GTDB taxonomy): domain Bacteria; phylum Bacteroidota; class Bacteroidia; order Flavobacteriales; family Flavobacteriaceae; genus Flavobacterium. The sequence goes on from JAEMQE010000175.1 coordinate 19,611, forward strand.
AAATATCTCACGTCAACCAGAACGCAGGAATTAAGCCCGTTAAAGTTGATGATGAAATCTTCCAATTGATTCAACGCGCTATTAAAGTTTCTAAACTTACTGATGGTGCTTTCGATATTTCGTATGCTTCGATGGATAAAATATGGAAATTTGACGGTTCAATGAAGGAAATGCCAACACCAGAAGCCATCCAAAAATCGGTTGAAAAAGTAGGTTACCAGAAAATTATTCTCGACGAAAAGGAAAAAACAGTTTTCTTGAGAGATAAAGGAATGAAATTGGGTCTTGGCGGAATTGCACAAGGTTTTATTGCCGATAAAATTAAAACTTTGTTAGTTTCCAAAGGTTGTACTTCAGGAATTGCAAATGTTTCAGGAGATATTTGCGCCTGGGGAAAACAACCTGACGGAAAACCATGGACTGTGGGAATTGTAAATCCAATGAATAAAAATAAGATTTTCGCAACATTTCCCCTCGTTGACAGTGCTGTAGAAACTTCAGGAACTTATGAAAGATATGTTGTTTTTAACGGAATAAGATACAGTCATATTATCAACCCAAAAACGGGTTATCCGGCACAAGGAATTGTGAGTGTGACCACTTTTGCAAAACAAACCGAAATGGCCGATGTTTTGGCAAAAGGGGTTTTTCTTTTTGGCGTTGATGCAGGTTTGAATTTCATAAATCAACTCAAAGGAATCGAATGTATTATTGTGGATGACAAAGGTAAAATATATACTTCGAAAGGCATTCATTTAGAAAAAATGGATTTGTGGAGCAATTAGATTTCAAATATATTACAGATAAATAGCAACAAAATAAATATGAAAAAATTAGTATTGTTAGCGGTGGTATTCTTGGTTTTACAGTCGTGCAATTCGGTTAAACCTTATGAAATGCAAAAAATAAACGACCCGGATATGAAGCTTACAGCCAGAACTACCGAAAAATACGAAAGTACTTTTCAGGTATATCGAGAAGGTGCGGCTGGAGCCAATGGAGGAAAATCGGGTGGCGGTTGTGGATGCAATTAATTTATTAGAATGAAAAAAATTATTCTATTATCCTGTTTGTTTACTCGCTTTATTTCTATTGCTCAAGAGAAAGATACTACATCGGTCTTTAAAAAACGGGTTCTTGAAAGTACAGAAGTAGATTTTTTATCTAGTTATTATAATCAAGACGGAACTCACGCAGCAGTTTCCGGTGGTTTAGGAACTGAGAAATTGTCTGATTTTGCAACTAATATTGTTGTGGCAACTCCGCTGAATGATGATGATGTTTTGACTTTTGATGTTGGACTTTCGGCTTACACATCAGCATCTTCGAGCAATGTAAACCCATTTAGTAATTCTACAACATCAACTTCTTCAGGAGCTTCTGGTCACGTTACGACAACTACTGTAAACGATACTCCTCCGGTGGGAACACCTTGGCAGGCATCATCTGGAGCATCAAAAGGAGGAACTCTTTGGGCCTTGAATTCAAATTATAGCCATAGTTCTGATGACAGAAATTTCATTTGGAATGCAGATTTGTCATTATCTACTGAATTTAATTATAAATCATTTGGATTTGGGGGAGGAGTTACCAAACTTTTCAACGATAAAGATTCTGAAATTTCTTTAAAATCAAATATTTATCTTGACAATTGGAAAATTATATATCCAACTGAATTGCATGAATATGAAAAATATGGAAACGATTTCCAATTGTATGGCTATTTTAAAGGAGTTGCTATATTAGATCAGAACGGAAACGTGACTACAGCTTATTTGCCAAATACATTCACACCTTGGACTTCAACAAAAAGAAACTCTTATTCAGTCTCTTTGAGTTTTTCCCAAATACTTTCAAAGAAATCTCAAATTTCAATATTTACTGATATTTTGCAACAGCAAGGCCAACTTTCGACACCTTATCAAAGGGTTTATTTTGCTGATAAAGCGAATTATTACATTGGAAAAGCTGAATATATTCCGGTTTATGAAACATCAGCAAATGCAGGTGTTTATCATTTGGCTGATGATATTGAAAGAATGCCAAATACCCGATTTAAGGTGCCAATAGGATTAAGATGGAATTATTATGTCAATGAAAAAATTGCGCTGCGAACCTACTATCGCTACTATTGGGATGATTGGGGAATAAATGCTCACACAGCAAACATCGAAATTCCTTATAAAATATCCGATAAATTTACTGTTTATCCAATGTATCGTTATTATGTTCAGACGGCTGCGAAGTATTTTGCTTCTTATGAAAAACATCTTTCAACAGAACAATACTATACATCGGATTATGATTTATCAGCTTTTTCTGCAAATCAATATGGGTTTGGAGTAGATTATACCGATATTTTTGCAAACGGAACTTTTTTTGGTATGGGAGTTAAGAACATTGATTTTAGATTCAATCATTATTCAAGAAGTGATGGTTTGAGTGCTAATATTGGAACTTTAGGAATTAAGTTTATAATACAATAGTATTCTCAAATGTTAATGAAAATAGCTGGCTTTTGCAGTTGTAATTATTCAAAAAAAATGAAAAAATTCATTCTAGTTTTAGTTTTATTAAATGGTGTTTTTTCTTTCGCACAAGAGAAAGATTCAACAAAAGTATTTAAAAAACGTGTTTTAGAAAGTGCCGAAGTTGACTTTTTGGCCAGTTATTATCATCAGGAAGGAACACATTCAGCAGTTTCGGGAGGAATAGGTTCCGAAAAATTAACTGATGGAGCATCAAATATTGTGGTGGCAGTTCCTTTAAATGAGGATGATGTTTTAACAATTGATGCCGGAATTTCAGCGTATTCATCGGCTTCATCCAGTAATATCAATCCATATAATAATGGGGAAGAAGGAAAT
>JAEMQE010000036.1:0-8311 GCA_022758945.1 Lentimicrobium sp.
CAAAGATTAATATACCAACATACTAAAGATTCCCAAGCAGTTCCACTTGCGGATAATTACCTTGTCCTCTACCGCCGCCTCCAGTTGATTTGAATATATCGGATAAATGGTCTCCTAAATTTAAAATTTCATTTTCAGTGTAGTTATTTCCCAAAAGTCTTATAATTTCTGGCTGCCAAATTTGCCAACAATTTTTATAAGTATTTGTGCTAAATACGTTTTCTATTGCTAATTTTCTTAGTTGTTCTGGGACAGTATTATACATTTTTAATCAGTCTTAATTTTTGTAAATGTCGTGAATTTTATGACAAATCTTCATTTTTATAAAATATTTCTACAGTTTTATTTTAGTCTTTTTAGAAGTTATTTTGTCTATAACTTACTCTTAACCACATTCACATAAAAATCCTTGTCCACTTCCAATTTCAAATCTTTCGCAGTTTGTGGCAAATTACTCCATTCTGTTTGAGGTTTTAGCCATTGTTCTTTTCCGTTCAAAGTCACTTTTACAGGAATATTGAAACCGGGAACACAATTTGTCCAACGATACGAAAGATTGTTATCCTTGAATTTATATTCAAATGTTGGAATTCTAATATCTCGCAAATATTGGTCAAAAAACGGAGCTAAATCCAATCCAACGTTTTTGCTTAAATAATCCTCAATTTGTTTGGTAGTTACGGTTTGGTGGTAAAAAGTGCTGTTCAAACCTCTTAAAATTGTTCTCCATTTCTCGTCGTCATTCACGATTTGACGCAGCGTGTGCAACATATTGGCACCTTTTGGATACATATCACCAGAACCTTCATTGTTCACATCGTAATATCCAATGATGGGTTTGTCATTTTTTATTTTTTTTCTCAAACCTCTAACATATTCGGCAGCAGCTTCTTTTCCGTAGTAATATTCAATAAAAAGACTTTCGGAATAGTTCGTAAAACTTTCGTGAATCCACATATCGGCGATGTCTTTGTAGGTAATGTTATTGGCAAACCATTCGTGTCCCGATTCGTGGATGATAATAAAATCGAATTTCAATCCCCAACCCGTTCCACTTAAATCTGTTCCTCGATAACCGTTTTTAAAACCATTTCCATAAGTAACGCTGCTTTGATGTTCCATCCCTAAATACGGAGCTTCAACAAGCTTGTAACTGTCTTCATAAAACGGATACGGTCCAAACCAATGTTCGAAAGCTTTGAGCATTCGCGGTGCATCTTTGAACTGGATTTTTGCTTTTTCTAAATTATCTCTCAAGACATAATAATCACAATCCAAATCGCCTTTTTCTCCTGGGAAAACTTCGGAAAAAGAAACATAATCACCAATGTTTATATTTACTCCATAATTATTGATCGGATTTGACACATACCAATTGAAAGTTCTGGTTCCATCTTTCATATCTGTGACACTTTGCAAACGCCCATTGGAAACATCCGTCAAATTTTTAGGGACATTCACACTGATGAGCATATCGTCCACTTCGTCGTACATATGATCTTTGTTGGGCCACCAAACACTCGCACCCAATCCTTGACAAGTCGAAGCAATAAAAGGTTTTCCATTAGTGTCTTTACTCCAAGTAATTCCTCCATCCCAAGGCGGACGAACGGCAATTTTAGGTTTTCCACCATAAAAAACAGTGAGTTCTTTTATTTCTCCAACATTTTGTGGCGCAACCAAATCTATAAAAAAAGCATTGCCGTCTCTTTGATATTTTAATTCCTTGCCGTCCTGAATTACTTTATTGATTTTCAAGGGTTCTTGAAGATCAATTTGCATCCGATTATAAGAATTCAAAACTTTGTAACGAATGGTATTCGAACCCGAAATCGTACTATCGGCGGGATTTACCTTGATGTCAAGATGATAATATTTCACATCCCACCAAGCTCTTTCTTTGGTAATACTTCCTCGCAAAGTGTCCTGATGTGTAAAAACCGTTTCGGATTTACCCATAAGTCCTTGCGCATTTGCAGCGTTAGAAAAAAGAAATGTAATAATAACAATGTTTAAATATTTATTCATAAATTTTTAAAATAGAAGGTTATTTTTTGGTAAGTTGGTAAAATTTAATTTTAATGGAATTATTTGTGCAAAATTTGTGATTTCGACGAAGGAGAAATATCATAACGAGAGCAACAAATGTGATTTCTCCTTCGTCGAAATGACAAAATATAGCTTATTAATGAAACTTATCGACTTTGGCTTGTTCAACAACAGAAGCAAAATCATTAGTTAATCGATTGGCATAATCGTCTAATAATTCTAAAACTCGTTCGCTAGAATCCGATTTTACAATCAATCCGGCGTGATAATCCAAAGGAACCCTAAAACAAACTTCCGGATCCGAAAACGACGATAAATCCGGATGTTGAAACTTGGATAAGGTCAACACAATACCGGCATATTCTTTTTTTACTTTTGGCAACGCGTATTTGGTTTCTTTAACCAATGCATCTTCGATGGCAGCCCATTCTTTCCAAAGGTTGATATTCGAAGCTTCAGCAACCATTTCGGCGAGATGTGCTCCACCCACTCGGGAAGAAGTTTCCAGAAAATAGATTTTTCCATCATCATTACACTTGATATATTCTGAATGTGCAGCGCCGTGTTTTAATCCAAATCCTTTGATAACCTGTTCATTTACTGCTTTTATAGCTTTATCATCTTCAGATTCGTAAGGAATATTAGCTGAACGAAAAATCCCTCCGCCTTGCGAAATCTCCATTGGAGTTGTCAAATATTTTGATGTAATACTGAATAGTATTTTGCCATTTAAAACCAAACTATCACAATGATACACATCGCCAGGACGAAATTGTTCCAATAAATATTTGAAGCGATTATTCCCCATTTCGTTGATGTGAATCCACAAACTTTCCTTGTCATACACTTTTATAATCCCAGAAGCCGAAGCTTCGGAACGGGGTTTCAAAACCCAAGGAGCCGAAATCGTATCGGCAAAAGTATTAATGTCGTAATCATTAAATAAGGAACAGAAATTGGGATTCGAAATTCCGCAACTTTTGGCTCTCATTCGCATCGCCAATTTATCTCTGAAATAACGTCCCGTGGTTTGTCCCATCCCGTCAATCCGAAGATTTTCGCGGAGATATGTTGCTTTCTCCACATCATAATCATCCAAAGCCACGATGGCATCGATTTTATTGGATTTCATCAAATTGCCAACGCCCAGTAACAAATGCTCTAAATTCCAATCCGTATCTTGTCCTGCCATATAGAAAACTTCGTCGATATGGTCAAAAGGCCAAGGTTTATCCCGCAGTTTTTCGCTGGTTATCAGATACACTTTGTTGCCTAAATTTTTTAAATGGATTAAAAAATCAGCGCCTTTGAAATAATTTGAGATACAAATGAAGGTTTTAGAGTTTTCCATAATATTATTTTTTACATTTTAATTCCCCCTTCGGGGGTTAGGGGGCTAAATTTTCAATGAATTTAGTCAATAAATGAACACCATAAGCTGTTGCGTGTTTGCTTTTTGCAAATTCATCATCTCCAAAGGCAACTCCGGCAATATCAAGATGCGCCCAAGCTTTGTGTTCTTCGGTGAAATATTCCAAGAATTTTGCTGCTGAAATAGCACCAGCAACAGGTTTTCCGCTGTAGTTTTTCACATCGGCAATATCACTTTCGATGTCTGACTTGTAACAATCCCAAAGTGGTAATTGCCAAAGTCTTTCTCCAATGGCGTCTCCGGATTGTTGCAGTTTCTTTGAAATCGCTTCGTTATTGGTAAACAAAGCGCCACATTCGTAACCAAAAGTTCCCACACTGCTTCCTGTCAACGTGGCAATATCAATAATATATTCAGGTTTAAAATTCTTGATTAAATACGATAAACCATCGGCTAAAACCAATCTTCCTTCTGCATCTGTATCTATAATTTCAATCGAATGTCCGCTGTAACTTTGGATAACATCACTTGGATAAAACGATTTTGAATCCACCGAATTTTCAGCGCAAAGCACAATCGCCGTTACTTTTACAGGCAATTTTAAATCTGCAATCAACTGCATTGCTCCAAAAACTGCTGCTCCACCGGCCATATCACATTTCATGTGCAACATTCCGGAAGTTTTTATATTCAATCCGCCAGTGTCAAAAGTGATTCCTTTTCCCACCAAACCTACGTGCTTGGTTTTAGCATTGGCATTCTCCGGAACATAATTCATAATGACAAATTGGGGTTCTTCGTCGCTTCCTTTTCCTACCGATAAAAAAGCCTCTAATCCTGCTTTTTTCGAAGCTTCGAAACCTAAAGTCTCCACCTCAAAACCAAATTTTTTTCCGCTTTCAGTAGCCCAATTTGACAAGTATTTTGGAGTTACCACATTTGGAGGCAAATCTACTAAATGTAAAATTTCAAGTTGTGCATAGGCAATTTTTATCGCTTTGGTTACCGTTTCAGAAACATCTTTTTTTGATAGTAACGAAAGTTCAAAATCTTCGTTTAAAAAAGGATGTTTCTCCGTTTTCTTGAAATGACCCAAATCGTAAGTTCCTAAAAATAGCCCAGAAATACAGGCTTCAACCTGTTCTGCCGTGAATTGTTCTGGTAAAACCAAAGCCACATTCGAACTAAAAGATTCTTTTTGTTTTGATGCAATTCTACGGAAAGTAGTTTTCAATGCTTTATAATCAATATCTTTTCCTAAGCCAATAAAAATATGGGTACAATCGTATTTTTCGACTAAATAATGCGTGTCTTTCTTTCCATAAAATACTTTTGAATGAACTGAAACTCCGTGGAATTCAATTGGAACCAGACTTTTGACATAAGTTTCAAAAACAGGAATTAATAGTGTTCCTGAAAATCCTTCTAGATTTTGAATTGTAGTTGTTTTCATTGTCTAATTTACTTTTGTGTTAAAAAAAAGCCATTCTATTGCCTTAGGGAATTCGTCGCTCCAATAGGTTTCACTATGTTTTCCTTCCAAGTTGATGCTTAAATTAATTTTCATTTTGTCTTTCACGAATTCGCTTGCGAGTATATTTTTTTTAAAACTTCGAACGTGCTCAATCATTGTGGCACTTTCATCTCCTCCGGCATACAAATAAATCTTGGTATCATTGGTAACTGTTGAATCTGAGTCAATACTAAGTTTTGGAACTACCCATAACGAAGGTGAAAATATCATTAATTTTCCATACACTTCGGGATAGAGCAAACCGCTAAAAATACTAACCAATCCACCCATTGAACTCCCTCCTATTCCTGTAAATTCCCGTTCTTTTTTGGTTCTAAAATTACTATCAATGAATGGTTTCAGGGTTTCGGTTACAAAGCGAATGTATTTTTTGCCTTGCCCTTTTCCAAGTACGGTTTTGCCAACATTATATTCTTTTATTCTATCTTGTTCGGCATGTTCTATGGCAATAATGATAATTTTTCCAATTTTATATTCTGACATTACTGCCAGTTTTTTATCAATTTCCCAATTTCCATATTTAGCATTTTCATTGAATAAATTCTGCGCATCCTGTAAATACATTACTGGGTAACTTTCGCTGGATTTATCATAATCGTGCGGAAGCAAAGCCCATATTTTTCGAGTTTTATTGAGTTGCGGAATTTCAAATTCATCCGAAATAAGCAATACTTGTGGCAAAAAAGATTGCTTGAACGGCAACCAGTTTCTTCTCCATCGTGCTACATATTCATTTTGGATTCCGGAATTTTTTTTAGTCGAACGGTTTTCAGTACGGTTTCCGTGAGCATCAATTTCAACTTCGCTCCAATCTCCTTTGGTAAATTTATATAAAAGTTCTTCCGGGTAATCAAAATCGTTTGGAAATTCATATTGGTACGAATTATTTCCGGTTTTAACCATTATAAAATCTTTGTCCTGTGTTTTCCAATTGTTGAAATTACCTGAAATATAAACTGGTCGGGTATCATCTTCATCCGTTTTTAAAATAATTTGAAGTCCGTTTTTTGTTGTATTTAATTCTTGTGTAATGGTTGTATTCCCTGAATTCATCTCTTGCATTGTGATAATGTAATTTGTAATAAAAAAGTAAATATAGTGGATTGCTATTGGATATAAAAGAAAAAAAGAAAACCCAATAGTAAATGAATAAACTATTGAGTTTTATGTATGAAAATTAGTTAGGATTGGCTCTATTATTTCTGGCGACCTTTTAATATATTGACAACATCATTCAAATGGAATCCTTTGGCCTGCAACAAAATTAAGTAGTGAAAAAGTAAATCTGCGCTTTCGTTCAGGAACAAATCATCGTTATCGTCTTTGGCTTCAATTACAACTTCCACAGCTTCCTCACCCACTTTTTGTGCAATTTTGTTGATGCCTTTTTCAAATAATGAGGCCACATAACTTTTCTCGGAATCCGCATTTTCTCTTCGAACGGTGATAGTTTTTTCTAATTTAGAAAGAAATCCATATTCCTGATTGTTAGCTTCTTGCCAGCAAGTATCGGAACCTGTGTGGCAAGTAGGTCCTTCTGGTTTTACCTGTATCAAAAGTGTATCATTATCACAGTCGTTTTTGATGTCAACCAAATTTAAAAAGTTACCACTCTCCTCGCCTTTTGTCCAAAGCCTTTGTTTGGAACGGCTAAAAAAAGTTACTTTTTGAGTGTCCAACGTTTTTTGGTAGGATTCTGCATTCATATATCCCAGCATTAAAACACTTTTGGTTTCACTGTCCTGAATAATCGCCGGAATCAATCCGTGTGCACTTTTTGAAAAATCTATGTTCATATTTATTTTAGATTTTAGAGTTCAGATTTTAGATTTTAGATTCTGACTTCTATATTATTATTTTTTAGTTCTTTTTTTAATGTTTTGATTTCAATTTCCTTGAAATGAAATACACTTGCTGCCAAAGCTGCATCGGCTTTTCCTTCTACAAAGGTATCCACAAAATGTTGCATATTTCCCGCTCCGCCTGAAGCAATTATGGGAATATTAACCAGTTCAGATAATTTTGCCAAAGCTTCGTTGGCAAACCCATTTTTGGTTCCGTCGTGATTCATCGAGGTAAACAGAATTTCTCCTGCGCCACGTTGCTCTACTTCTTGTGCCCAATCAAATAATCTAATTTCGGTTGGTACCTTTCCTCCTACCAAATGCACGAACCATTCGCCATCAATTTGCTTGGCATCAATTGCCACGACTACACATTGGCTTCCAAATTTTTGTGCCAAATCATTAATCAACTGAGGATTTTTTACCGCAGAAGAATTGATTGAAACCTTGTCGGCTCCGTTTTGCAACAACACTTCTACATCTGAAACTGCGGAAATTCCTCCACCTACTGTAAACGGAATATTTATGGTTGCTGCTACTTTTCGAACCAAATCAACCAAGGTTCTTCTGCGTTCTTCCGTTGCCGAAATATCAAGGAAAACCAATTCGTCAGCCCCTTCATCTGAATATATTTTGGCCAATTCCACAGGATCGCCAGCATCTCGCAAATCTACGAAATTAACGCCTTTAACGGTTCGTCCGTTTTTGATGTCGAGGCAAGGAATTATTCTTTTTGTTAACATTTTTCTAAAATATAATTTTCCAATTGTTTCAACGAAATTCGTCCTTCGTAAATCGCTTTACCAATTATCGTTCCTTCGCAACCCAATACAGCTAATTTTGGTAATTCATCAAAAGTTGAAATTCCTCCAGAAGCAATTAATTTTAATCCTTCTGCTTGTTTTAAAATTTTAGCATACAAATCAAAACTTGGTCCTTCCAGCATTCCGTCTTTGGCAATATCGGTGCAAATTACGTATTCAATTCCTTTGTTTTGATACTCTTGAATAAATGGCACTAAATCTTCATCCGAATCTTCTATCCATCCTGAAACAGCTACCTTTTCGTTATTAGCATCAGCTCCTAAAATGATTTTATCCGAACCATATTCAGCAATCCATTTTCCGAATATTTCACGGTTTTTTACAGCAATACTTCCTCCAGTAATTTGGTTTGCTCCACTTTCGAAAGCGATTTTCAAATCAGAATCCGCTTTTAAACCACCACCAAAATCAATTTTCAATTTGGTTTGTGAAGCAATTTGTTCTAATATTTTGTAATTAACAATTTTACTTGATTTTGCACCATCCAAATCTACCAAATGCAAGTATTCGATTCCGTGGGCTTCGAATGATTTGGCCACTTCCAGCGGGTTTTCGTTGTATATGATTTTGGTGTTGTAATCGCCTTTCGACAAGCGAACACATTTCCCTTCGATGATGTCTATTGCAGGTATTATTCTCATTGAAATTTTAGATTTTTGATTAACGATTTTTGATTGCAGATTTAAAA
>JAEMQE010000036.1:8411-22036 GCA_022758945.1 Lentimicrobium sp.
AATGGTTTCAGCGCAAAGTGGAGCGTAAAAACTGTGCACCAAATACATATATTCGTTTTCGGCAATTCCTTTGAACAAATCTGATTTTAGATTGTAAATATTGTTCCATCCCATTTGTGGTACTTTTACTTTGGTTGAAAATTTCACAACATCTACATCAAAAATTCCCAAGCCTTTAGTATTACCTTCTTCTGAATAATTGCACATCAATTGCATTCCCAAACAAATTCCGAAAACAGGTTGTTTCAACGTTGGAATCAGAACATCCAAACCACTTTCTTTGAGCATTTTCATTGCATAACTCGCTTCTCCAACTCCGGGGAAAATCACTTTGTCCGCTGCTTTAATCTCGTCAGGATTGTTACTCAAAACCGCTTTGTATCCCAATCTTTCGATGGCAAACATAATGCTTTGAATGTTTCCTGCTCCGTAATTTATGATGACAAGCCCCCCAGCCCCCGAAGGGGGAGTTGAAGTAGATTGTGTATCTGTTTTACTCATACTATGTCTTTGTTAATTCCCCCTTCGGGGGTTAGGGGGCTACAACATCCCTTTAGTTGATGGCAAAATCATTTTTTCTGTATCGCGTTTCACGGCTACTTTTATCGCTTTGGCGAAAGCCTTGAAAATAGCTTCGATTTTGTGGTGTTCGTTCGTTCCTTCTGCTTTGATGTTAATGTTGGCTTTGGCTCCGTCCGAAAAGGATTTAAAGAAATGATAGAACATTTCAGTTGGCATTTTGCCCACCATTTCGCGTTTGAATTCGGTTTCCCAAACCAACCAGTTTCTACCTCCAAAATCAATAGCTACTTGTGACAAGCAATCGTCCATTGGCAAACAAAAACCATATCTTTCTATCCCTAATTTGTTTCCCAATGCTTTGGCAAAAACTTCTCCCAAGGCAATTGCCGTGTCTTCAATTGTGTGGTGTTCATCTACTTCTAAATCGCCTTTTACGATAACTTCCAAGTCCATTTGTCCGTGACGCGCGATTTGGTCCAGCATATGGTCGAAAAAAGCAAGACCGGTTTCGATTTTACTTTTCCCGGTTCCGTCCAAATTTAGATTGATGTAAATATCGGTTTCATTCGTTTTTCTAGTGATAGAAGCTGAACGTTCCTCTAATTTCAAAAACTCGTAAATGGTTTTCCATTCCGTAGTTTGTAAAACAATAACGGCATCCAATTCGTGTCTTTTTGAAGAGATTTCATCACTTCCCAACTCTTCATCTGTGCTAATAAAAATGGCTTTTGAACCCAAGTTTTTGGCCAATTCCACGTCGGTTATTCTGTCTCCAATGACAAATGAATTTTCTAAATCATATTCTGGATTATTAATATATTTAGTCAACATTCCTGTTGCTGGCTTGCGAGTTGGCAGATTTTCGTGAGGAAAAGATTTATCGATACAAACTTCACTGAAAACAACTCCTTCATTTTCGAAAGCTTTCATTACCAAATTATGAACGGGCCAAAAATTGGCTTCTGGATGTGAATCCGTTCCCAAACCATCCTGATTGGTCACCATCACCAATTCGAAATCCAATTCGGCAGCAATTTTTCCTAGATATTGAAAGGCTTTTGGATAGAATTCCAATTTTTCGAAACTGTCCAATTGATAGTCGTTTGGTTCTAAAACCATTGTTCCGTCGCGATCTATAAAAAGTATTTTTTTCATAATTATATTCTTTTGCCACAGATTAAAAAGATTTGAAAGATTTTTAATATCCGTTTAATCTCTGAAATCTGTGGCCAATTTTTAGTTCAATTCTTTTAGTGCCTTCATTAAAATGGTATTTTCACTTTCTGTTCCAATAGTCAAACGCAAGGTGTTTTCACATAAAGGTTGCGTAGTTCTGTTGCGAATTACAATTCCTTTAGATATCAATTCGTTGTATCTTTTATTAGCATCATCCACTTTTATCAAGATGAAATTGGCCTCTGTTGGATATATTTTTTCAACAAATTTCACGTCAACCAATACTTTAAGTAATTCCTCTCTTTGCTCAATTATAGATACTATTTCAGATTTAATCTTTTCTGGATTGCTCAATCTTTCCAAAGCTCTCAATTGTGTCAATTCATTCACGTTATAAGGTGGTTTTATTTTGTTTAAAACCGAAATTACTTCGGACGAAGCATAACAAATTCCCAATCGGATTCCTGCCAAACCATACGCTTTTGAAAGGGTTTGAGTGATGACCAAATTGTGATATTCGTCTAATTCATTCATCCAACTTTGTTTTTTGGAAAAATCAATATAGGCTTCATCAATCACAATCAAACCTTTAAAATTCTGAAGTAATTTTACCACGCTTTCATCTGAAAATGAGTTGGCTGTTGGATTATTCGGAGAACATAAAAAGATGATTTTGGTAGTTGAATCAACAGCTTCTAAAATCTTTTCTACTTGAGGCTGAAAATCTTCCGAAAGCAACACTTCTCTGTTTTCAACGGCGTTGATATTTGCCAAAACGCCATACATTCCATAAGTTGGAGGCAAAGTGATTACATTATCAACTTTTGGTTCGCAAAAAGCTCTGAAAATTAAATCCAATACTTCGTCACTTCCGTTTCCAAGTAAAATTTGATTGGTTTGCAACTTTTTTTGTTTGGCTAAAACCTTTTTCACATTGCTTTGTTGCGGATCCGGATACCTATTCACGCCATTTTGAAACGGATTTTCATTGGCATCCAAAAAAATCATATCAGCAGTATCGAAATCTTCAAATTCGTCGCGTGCCGAAGAATATGGCTTCATCAGCTTTAAATTTTCTCGAACGAGATTATTTATATCGAAATTATTTTCCATCTTCAATCGCTTTTAATCGTAAGGTAACAGCATTTTTGTGTGCCTGCAATCCTTCGGCTTCAGCCATAATTTCAATGGCTTTTCCAATATTTTGAATTCCTTTTGCAGAAATTTTCTGGAAAGTCATAGATTTGGTAAAGCTATCTAAATTCACACCACTATAATTCTTGGCATAACCATTAGTTGGCAAAGTATGATTGGTTCCAGAAGCGTAATCTCCCGCACTTTCCGGTGTATAATTTCCAATGAAAACCGATCCTGCATTTCCTATATTATCTACAAAATAATCATCGTTTTTGCTACAAATTATGAAGTGTTCAGGTCCGTATTCGTTGATTAATTCCAAAGCAATAGTGTCATTTTCGACATAAATTAATTTGGAATTGTCAATCGCTTTTTCGGCAATCGCTTTTCTTGGTAACACTTCCAATTGAGATTGAACTTCTTTTTCGACTTCATCAATTAATTCTTTCGAAGTAGAAACCAAAATCACTTGACTATCCGTTCCGTGTTCCGCTTGCGACAATAAATCGGAAGCTATGAAAGCAGGAACGGCAGTGTCGTCAGCCACAATCAATAATTCAGAAGGTCCGGCAGGCATATCGATTGCCACGCCAAATTGGGTTGCCAATTGTTTAGCCACAGTCACAAACTGATTTCCGGGTCCAAAAATTTTGTACACTTTTGGAATTGATTTTGTACCAAATGTCATCGCTGCAATCGCCTGGATTCCTCCTACTTTCAAAATTTTAGTAACACCGCACAAATTAGCAGCGTACAAAATAGCTGGATTGATGTTTCCTTTTTTATCAGGTGGCGAACACAAAACAATTTCGTTGCATCCTGCGATATTGGCGGGAACGGCAAGCATTAAAACTGTCGAAAACAAAGGCGCGGTTCCTCCGGGAATATACAATCCAATCTTTTGAATTGGTCTTTTTTCCTGCCAACAATTCACGCCTTCTATAGTTTCCACTTCAATTTTAGTGGTTTTTTGAGCCGAATGGAATTTTTCGATATTCGATTTTGCCAGTTGAATGGCATTTTTCAATTCATCAGGAATTGTTGCAATGGCTTGCTCAATTTCGTATTCAGCAACTTCAATATTTTCGAATTTAGCACCATCAAACAATGAAGTGTATTTTGCAACCGCAACATCCCCTTTCTTTTGAACTTCCTTGAAAATTTCTTTCACAGTAAATTCAATGTCGTCAATGGTTTTTGTAGGTCTTTTTAAAATAGTAGACCAAGTTTCAGGTTTTGGATTGAATATTTTGTTCATTTTAATAATTTTTAAAGCACCATTTTCTCGATTGGACAAATTAAAATTCCTTCAGCTCCAGCTTCTTTCAATTGGTCGATGACATCCCAAAAACTGTCTTTGTCGATTACAGAGTGAACACTACTCCAGCCTTCTTCTGCCAAAGGCATTACGGTAAGGCTTTTTAAAACTGGTAAAATTTTACCAATGGCTTCAATTTTGTCGTTAGGAACGTTCATCAAAATGTATTTTGATTTTCTGGCTCTCAAAACGGATTCAATTCGGAATTGAAGGGTGTCGATGATGGATTGCACTTCGGGAGTCACTTTTGGAGAAACAGCCAAAACAGCTTCACTTTTGAAAATAACTTCTACTTCTTTCAGATTATTTTTGAATAATGTACTTCCGCTGGAAACGATGTCCACGATGGCATCGGCAAGACCAATATTTGGTGCAATTTCAACCGAACCAGAAATTTGGTGAATGTCAACGGTCATTCCAAAAGAACCAAAATATTCGATAACGGTGTTTGGATAAGAAGTCGCGATGCGCATTCCTTCTAAATCTTTGATGGAATTGTATTCGAAAGTTTTTGGAACAGCTACAGAAACTTTACATTTAGAAAAGCCCAATTTTTGGATTACTTTGATGTTTTTTCCTTTTTCGACTAAAAGATTATCGCCAACAATGGCAATATCTACCACTCCATCAATTAAATATTGAGGAATATCTGAATTTCTAAGGTATAAAACTTCTAAAGGAAAATTAGAAGCCGAAGCTTTGAGTTGGTCATTTCCATTATCGATAGAAATGCCACAATCTTTTAGAATTTGGATACTTTCTTCGTTTAAGCGTCCTGATTTTTGAATTGCAATTTTTAAAGTACTCATTTTGTTGTTTTTTTAAATTTTGAATATTTTGTTTGAGTACAAAGGATATATAATAAAAAACCCGTTTGATGTACTCAAACGGGTTTTTAAATATGATTTTACATACATATCATTAACACATCGCTTGAGAGCAATAATGAAAATGATGGTGATGTAGTTGAATTGATAACATAATTTTTAATTTGATAATCCTTTTATTCGATTGCAAATATACGAGATTATTTAATTATAACGTACTTTATTATATAACTTAATGCAATCTTTTTGTTAAAAATTATGCTTATGCGATTTCTTTTACGAGACTTGGTCCAGCGCTTACCAATCTTTTTCCTTCTTCGGTATTTGTGTATTGCTCGAAGTTTTTGATGTAACGAGATGACAAATCAACAGCTTTACGAGCCCATTCTTCTTTATCAGTATAAGTATCTCTTGGATCAAGAATTCCATCACTCACATTTGTTAAAAACAATGGTATGGTTAAATTCAAATAAGGAACTGTTCTGGTTTCGGCTTTGTCAATTTCACCACTAATGATAGAATCAATGATTGCTCTGGTGTTTTTAAGAGAAATTCTTTTTCCTGTTCCATTCCATCCAGTGTTTACTAAATAAGCTTTTGCTCCGTGTTCTTTCATTTTTCCAATTAATGTTTTAGAATACATTGTTGGGTGTAAAGTCAAGAAAGCTTCTCCAAATGCTGGAGAAAATGATGGTTCCGGTTCTGTGATTCCTCTTTCTGTTCCTGCTAATTTAGAAGTATAGCCACAAAGGAAATGGTATTGTGCCTGATCTTCATCCAAGATTGAAACTGGAGGCAACACGCCAAAAGCATCAGCAGAAAGATAGATTATTTTACTGGCGTGACCCGCTTTAGAAGGCAAAACAATTTTATTGATATTGTATATTGGGTAAGAAACTCTTGAATTTTCAGTAATAGAATGGTCAAAATAATTAATTTCTCCATATTCATCAACAATCACGTTTTCTAATAACGCATCTCTTTTGATTGCTCTCCAAATATCTGGTTCGTTAGCTTCGCTTAAGTCAATTACTTTTGCATAACAGCCACCTTCAAAATTAAATACTCCATTATCGTCCCAGCCGTGTTCGTCATCACCTATCAAATATCTTTTTGGGTCAGCAGACAAAGTTGTTTTTCCTGTTCCAGAAAGACCAAAGAAAACGGCAACATCACCATCTTCACCTACATTTGCAGAACAGTGCATAGAAGCCATTCCTTTTAGAGGTAAGTAATAATTCATCATAGAGAACATTCCTTTTTTCATTTCGCCACCATACCAAGTTCCGCCAATGATTTGGACTCTTTCAGTAAGATTAAATAAAACAAAGTTTTCAGAATTTAATCCGTGTGCTGCCCAATTTGGATTAGTTGCTTTAGAACCGTTCATTACCACGAAATCTGGTTCACCAAAATTTTGCAATTCATAAATTGAAGGTCTGATAAACATATTGGTAACAAAGTGTGCTTGCCAAGCCACTTCCATTACGAAACGAACTTTTAATCTTGTGTCTTGGTTTGTTCCGCAAAAAGCATCAACAACATATAATTTTGGAGAAGTAGAAAGTTGGTTTAAGACAACCTCTTTTAAATCATTCCAAACTTCAATAGTTGTTGGAAAATTTACTTTATCATCCCAATAAATGGTGTCTTTTGTAATATCATCTTTAACAATATATCTGTCTTTAGGAGAACGACCTGTGAAAATCCCTGTTTTTACTGCAACTGCACCTGTATCAGTCAACGCTCCTTTTTCATATCCTTTTCTTTTGTGAGAAACTTCGGCTTGATATAATTCCTCATAAGAAGGATTGTAAGATACTTCGTGATAACCTGTAATTCCCAAATCGTGTAATTCCTGAATAATTTTAATGTTTTTCATAATACAATTTTTATATATATTCTCTCTTTTTAATTCATTTCAAAATTAAGGAATTCTATCCTAATAAACCTGATATTTATCATAAAAAAAATAAATCTACGAAAACGTTTTCTTTGTTTTCAAGGGTTCGCGAGGTTTATTTATGATAATTATCATATTAAACGAATAATAAATCACTAATTTTGACATAGAAAATATATCTACATTTAGTATTATATTTGAATGGTTGAAGATATTATTTTATCATTGTAATGCTAGATAAACCCTACAAGATGATTGAAGAAAGAAGAGCGCAAACAGTATTGAATTTACTTACTGAAATTGGCGAAATGATGATTACTAGTGGTGCTCATACTGCAAGAATTATTCGTAATTTAGAAAGAATTGCTAAAGGTTTAGGGTATCATTGCGAGTTGGTTTTGACATATACCGGGATAGTAATATCTGTTTATAAACAAAATAAATTTAAAGCACATACACTTGCCAGAACAGTAAAGACAAAAGGTCTAAACTTTGAAACTATCTCAGAAATTAGTATTTTATCTTGGGATGTGCTAGAAAATAATATTCCAATCCACGAAATCAAATCTACTTTAGAACAGATAAAATCAAAGAAAGTTTATTCGAATCTTCAACTATATGCTTTTGCACCTTTTGCAAGCGTAGCTCTTTGTATGTTGTTTGATGGAGACTGGCTTCAATCCTTAATTGTTTACTTTTCTACTTTATTTGGTTACTATGCCAGAAGAACTTTGATGCTTAAACATCACAACCACATATTTGCTTTTTTTATTGGGGCTACCATTTCTACTTTATTCATACATTTAATAGGTGTGGTTTTTAATATACAGATAAAGGAAGCCTTGGTTGTATCTGTATTATATCTTATTCCTGGAGCCGTAATGATTAATGCTTTTATCGATTATTTAGAAGGTTATTTTGAATCGGGTACTGCTCGTTTTATTTATAGTTTTATGCTCGTTTTAATGATTGCTTTCGGTTTCTTTACATCGACTATGATATTTGATATGCAATTTATCAAACAGTTTAATCTATTTGATTTTTCGTATTTACAAACACAGATAAAAGGAGCATTCGAACCCACAGGTTTTGGAATTGAAACTACTAAACTAATTTTTGGAGGAATAACTTCTTTAGGATTTGCGCTTATGTTTAACACACCTAAAAGAGCCTTATGGACAGTTTTTTTACTCGGTTCTGTTGGTTATCTTATCAAATTTCTATTATTCCAGGAATTAGAAATGAATCTTATATTATCCATTTTTATTGCTTCTTGTTTTGTAGGGATTTCAGGAATGTATTTTGCTCATAGAACACATACTCCGCCTATTATCTTTATGATTCCAGCTGTAATCAATATGATTCCAGGCTTGATTAGTTATGAGTTTATGATGGGAATGATTGATTGGATTAGTGGCAGTAAAGGTCAAAAACCGTCTGTTGAAGAAGTTATTCAGACTTTTTCTTATGGAATTACTACCGTTTTCATTCTTTTTGCTCTTGCGTTTGGAGTTGCATTCCCAATTATTGTCTTCAAATCCTATACTGTAAAAGGAAAAGATTTGAATGTATTAATCAAAAAGGTATTTAAAAGGAATGCCTAAAATGTGATTTTTTTTATTTTAATTTATACACTTAACTATTAAATTTCAATAAAATGTTTGAATGGTTTAACACATTGTTTTCTCCGGTTGAAAATCCGGATATTACTCAGTCCTTAATTGTATTATTAATTGCCATAAGCGTTGGTTTCTTCGTCGGAAGAATTCGCATTGGGAGTGTTTCTCTGGGTGTTGCGGCGGTTATGTTTGTAGGTTTATTTTTAGGACATTATGGATACCGAATGGATGAAAGTATTCTGGTCTTTGTTCGGGATTTTGGTTTGATATTATTTGTTTATGGAATTGGAATTCAGGTTGGTCCCTCTTTCTTTTCCTCTTTCAAAAAAGATGGATTGTTATTTAATCTTCTAGCCGTTGGAACAGTACTTTTAGGCGGATTGATTACCTATTTCATTCATATAATTACCAAAATTGATATAGAAAATGCTGTTGGATTAATGTCTGGTTCCGTTACCAATACTCCAGGATTAGGAGCAGCAAAATCTACATTGCAAGAAATTCAAAATAAATTTCCTTCCAAAGTATTTAGCGACCCAACAATTGCCTATGCCATAACCTATCCGTTAGGTGTATTTGGAATTATAACAGCTATTATTTTGTCTAAAATAGTATTGAAAATCAATTTTGCCAAAGAAAAATTTACTTGTAACGCTTCTACTGAAGGAAGTGAAATCATTATTCACGAAAAATGCAGATTTACCAATGAGGATTTTTTTGGTAAAAGTATTTATGAAATTTTTAAAGAATTAGACGTACACGACATCATTATTTCTCGTCTAAAGAATAGTGGTTCACAAGTAGTCTATTCACCCTCATTGGATACCAAAATCAATAAAAGAGACGTGATTATGGTGGTTGGTGTTCCCAAAAATGTGGAGCAATTTATAAAACAAGTTGGTAAAGTTTCAACCGATTTATTTATAGAATCTGAGCATGATGTTATCACAAAAAACATATTTGTAACTGAAAAAGCTGCCACTCACAAAACCTTGGCCGAATTAGATTTATATAATAAATTTAATCTAAAAGTTACCCGAGTTTTCCGTTCTGGTATGGAATTATTGGCACAACCAACACTAACCTTGAATTATGGTGATAAATTAAGACTAGTAGGTAATAAAGATGCTATTTTAGAAGTTGAAAAATTTATTGGTAATTCTGAAAAAAGACTTTTAGAACCTGACTTTCTTTCTTTATTTGGAGGATTGATTATTGGTATTATCGTAGGATCTATACCTATTTTTATTCCTTCATTGCCTGTGCCTTTAAAGCTGGGATTTGCTGCCGGACCTCTTTTAACCGCTTTGGTCATCAGTAGATATGGCGGAATTGGAATTATTCATTCTTATATCAACAATGGAGCGGTTCATTTTATGAAAGACTTAGGAATTTGTTTGTTTTTTGCTGCAGTCGGAATTCATGCAGGTGAGGCATTTTATGATAATTTCATCAAGTTTAATGGATGGCTTTGGATTTATTATGGTTGCTTTATCACTTTTATTCCATTAATTTTACTCGTTTTAATTGGAAGATTAGTGTTTAAGTTAAATTTTTTCCAACTAGTAGGTATTATGAGTGGTTCTTATACTGATCCGGCTGCTTTGGCTTTTAGTACAAAATACCTTGATTCAGACATTCCAATACAGTCTTATGCCACTGTTTATCCAATGGTAACCATCTTTAGAATATTTATTGCACAACTGCTTATATTGCTATTTACGAGTTAGTGATTAAGTAATCAATTAATATTAAAAAAGAGAGGATGATTTAAAAATCATCCTCTCTTTTTACAAAAAATCATTAAAATTATACTGTAATTAATCTTTATCTTCAGCTTCTCCCTTTTCTCCACTAGTAGTATTTTGCTCAATTCCTGCAGCTTGAACAGCATTAGGTCTGATTTCTGTATGACGAACTTCGCCACCTGTAGTTCCTGTTTGTTGTGCAAGAAATACTGCAACAGCTCCAATAATAACAGCCAAAAAGGAAACTAATTTGGCTTTAGCATGTTTTTTAAAATTCAAGTACAAACCTGCAAGAGAAATTACTCCTAAAACATACAAAACAATTGCTAATTTTTCTGCCATTTCTTCATGTTCGTGGATGATTTGTTTCCCCACAGAAGGCATGTCTTCAACCATTTCTTCAGCACCTTCTCCTGTTCCCATACTGAAAGCAGCAAAAATAGCAGCCACAATAAATAGAACATAAGCGGTGTTTTTAACCGAATTATTTTTTAAAATTATTCCTGTAATTAAAATTCCCAGTCCAAGAATTGTCCCAATAATTGGAAAATGGTTTACTACCATGTGTAAATGTGCTCCGTTCATAATTTTTGTTTAAAGTTAAAAAGTTTAATGTTTCTATTTCTAGTTATCCTGCTAATGAAACGCCTATTAAATGACCAATTCCATACGTAAATGCTGCTGCTATTAAACCGAAAGCAACTTGCCTCATTCCAGAGAATAGGATACTTTTACCTGTCAACAATGTAATCGCTGCACCGATGCCAAAAAGACCAATAATACTGCTAACAATACTCAATAAAACCGCATTTTGTCCATCTAAAAATATAAATGGATATAACGGAATAATAGCTCCGGTTGCAAAAAGCAAAAAGGAAGCAATGGCAGCTTCCCAAGCAGAGCCTCCTAATTCCTCTTTATCAATTCCTAATTCTTCGGTAATAATGGCATCAATAGCGGTATCAGGATTTTCGAATGCTTTATCGGCCAGTTTTTGAGCTTCTTCAGCATTCATTCCTTTGGCCTGATACAGCAAAACCAATTCCTTTTTTTCTTCCTCGGGTGAAGCTTCCAGTTCTTCGGTTTCCAATTCAATTTGGCGTTGGTTTAATTCTCGGGAACTTTGTACCGAAAGCCATTCACCCAAGGCCATAGAAATTGCACCTGCTAAAAGTCCAGCAATACCAGTCAATAAAATTCCTTTGTTATCGACTGCTGCACCAGCAACTCCCATTACCAAACTCATATTTGAAAGCAATCCGTCACTTGACCCTAAAACAGCAGCTCGCAATGCATTTCCTCCAACAGATTTATGGCGACTTTCGAATTTGGACAATAATCCGCCTGAAACATTCAACGCCGCATTATTGTTTACGGCTTCAATAATATTAAGGTGATTGTGTTCGAAACCATTAGGCTTCTCCCCTTTTTCGATTTTGTTTTTTATAGCGTTTACTGCAAATTGCTTTTCAATATTTGACAAACTGCTAATGATGGAATTGTATCCAAAAAGTTTACCTAATTTCAATTGAAATTTAGCTCTTGAAGATGGCGGAGGCAGTTCGTGATTAGGTTCAAATTCCCTGACTTTATCCAGCATATGTTTAGCGTGGCCTTTTTCGATTTGGGCTAAACTTTGCAAAACACGAGTTAGGTTTTCGTCAGATTGTATGTTTGCAATGCTGTCATACAAAAATGCCGTATCGACTTCGGTTTGTAGTTGTCCTTTTAATTTTTTTAAATCCATAGATAGTATTGTTTTATTCTGCGACATCAAAAACGCCCTTGGTCAGGATTTTTGAAGAAGCGTTAATTTGGTTACTAGGAATAATTTCAACTGCTTTTTCAGACTTTTGGCCCACATTTACCGCCACTTTCTTGAATGAAAAAATGTTGTTTTTATTATTATCCAATAAAAGTACAAAATTTTTATTGTTTTCAGTAATTAATGCTTCAGTAGGAATTGCCAATCCTTTCTTTGAATTGATTTTTATCTTGGCTTCAACAAACATTCCTGGGAGTAATTTTTGTTTGATGTTATCGGCTAAATGTGCGTGAACATTGATAGTTCTATCATTTCCTTCGATCGATTTTCCTACTAAATGCACTTCGGCATCAAAAACTTCTTTGGTGGCTTCTGGCACGGTAAAACTTATTTTTTGACCCATTTTTACTTTCAAAATATCCTTTTCAAAAACAGATAATTCTAAGTGTAAATCATTAGTATTGACAATTTCCAACATTACATCCGAAGGCGCAACTGGCATCCCAACATTGGCATTCATAATCACAATATCTCCCGAAATTGGCGCATAAATGGTCACAACCGAGGTCAATTTCCCCTTTTCGACGTTACTTGGATTGATGTTCAATAATTGCAATTTTGCTCTCAAACTTTGATACATTCCCAATGCTTTTTTATAATCGCTTTCGGCTTTGAGGTAGTTTTTTTGTGAACTAATTTTCTCGTCGTAAAGTGTTTTTTGTCTCTCGAATTCTGATTTCAAGTATTTTATTTGCTCAGAAACTTCAAGATAATCTTTTTGTATATCTAGGTATTCCGTGTTTTCTAAAGTTAAAAGTACTTGTCCTTTTGTCACTTTATCGCCAACCAAAAGTTGGGTCGATTTTACAAATCCGCCAATAAAAGAAGTTACTTGTGCCCTATTTTGAGGCGGAACATCAATTTTGCCTGAGGCTGCAATAGCAACATCAAAATCCTGTTCGATGGGACTTTCAATTTTCATTCCTGACGATTGAAATTGCTCGTTGGTAATGGTAATTAAGTTGTTATCTTTTTTTGGGTTTTCTTCGGTTTTAGACTCCTTACAAGCGAATAATAGTGAAGTTATAGCGATGGTGTATATGATTTTTTTCATTGGTAACATATTAAAAATTGAGGTATTGTAAATCTAATTGGGTTTTGTTGAATTGCAAGACATTGTCTAAATAATCGACTTGAATGGCCGTGGCGTTTTCTAAACTTAGAATGTATTGAAAGAAATCTATTTCGCCTTGTTGGTAACTTCTGTTTCCTACTTTGATGATTTCTTCCGAAAGTTTTTTCCCGTATTGGTTGTAATAATTGATAGCTTCCTGATATTTAGCCAATTCATTTATTTTTTGATTGATGTATTGGTCTATTTTTTGTTCTTCGTTTTGTTTTTGCTGCTCCCAAGATTGTAATTCCAATTGGGCTACTTTGGATTTGGCTTTGTTGCCAAAATAGAACAACGGGATTCCTACTCCAACCTGAAAACCATATAAGGATTGCGATAATCCGCTGTTTTTACCTTGGAAATAATCCACATTTATATCAGGCAACCAATGTTGTTTTTGTAAACTAATTTGGTTTTTATAATTTTTGGTCACACT
>JAEMQE010000190.1 GCA_022758945.1 Lentimicrobium sp.
AATACCATTTCGGAGAGTTTTTCTCTATTTAGAATATCATTTTCAAAAATTTCACTGCCAAATGTTTTTTTTATTTGTTCAATAATTGATGAACACTGCATAATTTTCCTTGCTTCATCATCAGCAATATAAACAGGAATACCAGCTGCCATAAAATGATTGGCAATTGTGGTTTTTCCACTTCCAATACCTCCAGTTAATCCTATTATTTTTGTCATCTTATTTTTTGAAAAACAACTCTGGGAAAGCTACTTGGGGTTTCTGTTTCAAAATGATAATTTTTAAAAAAGATTCCATAAAACCCGTTCCATAACCATAAAATTGATTCCAAACCGCTTTTATCGACAAGAAACCTATTTTAAAGCTTTTGTTTTGATAAGTTGACACCAAAAACAATACCAAAAAGTATAAAAAATACAACTGAAGCAATAAGTCGTGATTAAAAATTAAAAAAACCAACGCCACAATAAATCCAATTATAAAAACAGATGGAAAGAAAAAAGTAAGTTTGTTATATTGAGGATACCAACTATTCAATATTGGTCTTGCTTTACCAAATTTATTGACCTGAATCGAAAATTTATCCCAGTCAATTCTTCTTTTGTGATAAACGAAAGCTTTTGGAAAAAGTCTGGTTTCAAAACCCAATTCCCATAATCGAATTGACAAATCGGGATCTTCTCCCGGATGAATATTCCCAAAACCATTGGAAGCTTCAAATGCTTTTCGAGACAATCCCATATTAAAACTTCGGGGCTGAAACTTATCGATTTTCTCAGAACCACCTCTAATTCCGCCAGTAGTAAGAAAAGAAGTCATTGCAAAATTGATTGCTTTTTGAATATCGGAAAAACTATCCAATGCCTTATCAGGACCACCAAAACAATCGACATAATCTTGTTTCAACGCATTGGAAACTTCTGTCAAATATGTTTTTGGAATAATACAATCTGAATCGAAAATGATAAAATAATCTCCTTTTGCCTTTTGCATTCCGTAATTTCTTGAATTTCCAGGTCCAGAATTTTCTTTGAAATAATAGGAAATATTTAATTTTCCGCCATAATCACGTACAATATCATCGCACTTTATAGAAGAACCGTCCTCAACGATTACAATTTCAAAATCTTCTTTATAATCTAAATTAGACAAACTCTCTAAAAGTTCACCGACTTCATCTGGACGATTATAAACTGGGATGATTAAAGAAAACAACATAATCTTGAATTAAGGTTTAAAGTTTTTTTGCTTCATAATTTTAACAAAGATAATCTTTATCCATAAAAAAACCATCACGTTTTTCGTGATGGTTTTATATTTTAAATATCGAATATTTCTTTAAACTATGCTAGAAATACCTACCATTTCATTTGCATCTGCTTTGTAATCGACTCCTTCGAATTCAAAACCAAAAAGGTTCAGAAAATCTTTTCTATATCCTTCCAAGTCACCTATCTCTGGTAAACTTTCTGTAGTAGCTTGTTTCCACAAAGTGGCAATTTTTTCCTGAACGTCGT
The DNA here is from genome assembly GCA_022758945.1 of Lentimicrobium sp. Taxonomy (GTDB): domain Bacteria; phylum Bacteroidota; class Bacteroidia; order Flavobacteriales; family Flavobacteriaceae; genus Flavobacterium. The sequence continues at coordinate 1,518 of JAEMQE010000190.1, forward strand.
CACGCATCTCCCAATCATCAATTCTGATTCTTCCTTTATCATCAGTTGGAATTGGTTTACCCGTAAACAATCTGTCTTGATATAAACGTTGGATTTGCTCAATGCAACCTTCGTGAATTCCTTCCGCTTTCATAATCTTATACAACAACGAAATATACAAAGGAATAACTGGAATAGCTGAACTTGCTTGTGTTACCAATGCTTTATTCACGGAAACAAAAGCTTTTCCATCGATAGATTTTAAACTGTCAGTAATAGCAAAAGCAGTAGCTTCAAGATGATCTTTTGCACGACCTATAGTTCCTTTTCTGTAAACAGCTTCGGTCAATGATGGTCCAATATAAGAATAAGCCACTGTTGTAGCTCCTTTGGCCAAAAGATTTTCTGCCTTCAAAGCATCAATCCACATTGCCCAATCTTCACCCCCCATTACGGCAACAGTATTCGCAATATCATCATCCTGACAAGGTTCAATACTAATATCAGAAACTAATCCTGTATGAAAATCAACGGTTTTATTGGTATAAGTTGTTCCAATTGGTTTCAAAACGGAACGATGCAAAACTCCGGTAACTGGATGCACTCGAACTGGTGAAGCCAAACTATAAATTATCAAATCAATTTGACCCAAATCAGCTTTAATCAAGTCTAAAGTTTGTCTTTTAACTTCATTTGAAAAGGCATCTCCATTAATACTTTTTGCATACAATCCTGCTTTATGAGCTTCGTTTTCAAAAGCTGCAGAATTATACCAACCTGGTGAACCTGGTCTTCCTTCAACGGGAGGTTTTTCAAAAAATACACCAATCGTTGCAGCATCAGAACCAAAAGCACTAGTAATTCTTGAAGCTAAACCAAATCCGGTTGAAGCTCCAATTACTAAAACTTTTTTAGCGCCGTCAATTGCTCCTTTTGATTTTACGTATTCGATTTGATTTTTTACGTTTTGTTCGCATCCTTTTGGGTGTGATGTCAAACAAATAAATCCTCGCATTCTAGGTTCTATAATCATATATGTAAAGTTTATTCCGTTATTTCAGTATTTTTAAGGTGACAAATATAAGGCATTTCTTTAGTTCAACAAGGCTTTTGCGTGGTTTAATGCTGAATCAGAAACAACAGTTCCTGATAGCATTTGCGCAATTTCAACTATGCGTTCTTCGTTGGATAATAATTTTAATTCAGATTGTGTGTCTTCGTCAATAGTTGATTTTGAAACTTTGAAATGTGCTGTTCCTTTTGCGGCTATTTGCGGTAAATGTGTAATGGCAAAAATTTGCATTGTCTGACTCATTTCCTTCATAATTTCACCCATTCTATTGGCAATTTCTCCAGAAACTCCCGAGTCAATTTCATCAAAAATCAATGTGGGAAGTTTAGAATATTGTGCCAAAATCGCTTTCACAGCCAGCATAATTCTTGACATTTCACCGCCGGAAGCCACTTTTTTTAATAATCCAAAGTCAGTTCCTTTATTAGCCGAAAATAAAAACTGAAGCTCATCTTTTCCATTTTCGAAATAAGTTGAAGTGGAATTAATGTCAATTTTAAAACGAACATTTGGCATTCCCAAAGTTTCTAAAATTGAAATTAGCTTTTGTGACAAAATCGGAATCGAATCTATTCTTTTTATATTAATAGTTCTTGACAAAGCATCTAAAGTTGCCGTTTTCTGCTGAATTGTATTGGTCAAAGCTGCAATTTCTGATTCTAAATTTCCAATTTCTAAAAGAGAGTCATCCAACTTATTTTGAATTTCCAATAATTCTTCAACGGTGGAAACTTGGTGTTTTTTTTGCAAACTATAAATCATTTGCAATTTTTGGCTGATTAATTCCAATTGTTCCGGATCATTGATAAGTTTCTCTGAACATCGATTTAATTCATCCGAAATGTCATCAAATTCAATCGTTAGACTTGTAATTCTTTCTAATAAAGCGTGATATTCTGGCGAAAAAGAAGCGATTTTTTGCAAGGAAATTTTGATTTCCTTCAAATTATGCATCACTCCTATTTGTTCTTCATTGGCTATAGCCAAAGACTTGTCAAGAGATTCTTTTATAATTTCGACATTATTGAGTTTTTCAAAATCTGATTCAAGAGATTCTTGTTCACCGGATTTTAAATTTGCTACAATTAATTCGTCTAATAAAAACGTATTGTATTCCTGTTCCTTCGCAGATTCAGCTTGTTTTTTTATAAGCGAATTCAACTTGGATTTATCCGATTTATAGCTTTTTAAAAGCACTTGATAATCCAAAATATTCTCTTGATTATTCGCGATGGCGTCAATAATTTCGAATTGGACTTTCTCTTCAGATAGCTCCTGCGTTTGATGTTGGGAATGAATATCAATCAGGAATAAACTCAATTCCTGCAATTCCTGCAGATTTACAGGACTGTCATTGATAAAAGCTCTTGATTTTCCTGAAGGAAGAATTTCACGTCGAATGATAGTTTCGTCTTCATAATCTAAATCATTGGCTTCAAAAAACGGAAGTAAATTGTATTTTGAAATGTCAAAATGAGCTTCAATAATACATTTTTCTTCTTTGTTTTTTAGCGAAGTCAAGTCGGCTCTTTTTCCTAAAACCATTCCTAAAGCACCTAATATAATCGATTTTCCTGCACCAGTTTCTCCTGTAATAATCGAAAACCCTTTTGAAAAATCGATAGCCAATTTTTCAATTAAAGCATAGTTTTTTATCGATAGAGAAGTTATCATTTATATAATTTTATGAGGAAAAACAGAAATTGTGTAAAAAATCAGAAACTAATTAATATTTAATCAGCGCCCATTTACTAGAGTTTAAAGGAGAAGTTTTATTCAAACTTTCCACTAAATCTGTGATGGGAATACTTGGTCCACCCGAAAAAATAGAAACTATTTCATCTGATTTGGCATCAAAAAACACTCGGGTCACAAATGCATTTGGTTTTACCGCATTAAGCTTTCCTAAATTAAGCAAGGAAGTTTTAATTTTTTCTTTGGCAGTTTTCAAATCCTGACTCATTATATCCAGTCCGGAGTGATAGGCAAATGAGGTTTGACGAACTTCATTAAATACTGGAGCTAATAAATCATTCACTAAATAGTACCTGCTTTGATTTCCGTCAGATTGGCTCCAGCCTTTGTAGCCGCTTTGTTGAGCAACATTAGAAATGTTTTGAGCGATTTCAAAATAAGAATTTCCAGCTAATGGCACAAAACTATCAGCATCCATTCCTAATATGATATAACTGTAAAAAGAAACCACAGATACCAAATTGGATTCAAATTCGGCCGGATTAAAAATCAAACTTTCAAATTCTGTATATCTAAAACTAAAATCTTTATCATTAAAATTAAATACCGGAGATGAATAAGATGAATTATAGATAAGTCTTGAAGACTGAACCTGAATCGTAGCTGTAAATTGATCTGATTCATTCGATGAAATCGTAATGTACATCGAACAATTAATTTTTTCGTTTTGTTTATAGGTTGCTGCTGTCCAATGTGTTTGATTAACAAACTCACTTAATGATGTTTCTAAAGTCTTAAAAACTTGCTGGTTTGCATTATTAAGTTTTTGAGTATTTACGGTCACAGTGCAGTTCAACTCCTGAGAATGAGCAAACCCAAATGTGAGTAACAGGAAAAAAGTAATTATTCGAGTCATAAAAAATGTGCTATTACTTTGTTTAAAATATCATCAGCAACTGCTTCTTTCGATTTCAATTCCATAGGTTCTACCTTGAAATTTTTATCTATAAAAGTAATTTTATTAGTTGGTTTTCCAAAACCGGCTCCTTCATCCTGTAAAGAATTAAGAACTATCAAATCTAAGTTTTTTTTCTGAATTTTCAACTTTGCATTCTCAATTTCATTTTCTGTTTCCAAAGCAAAGCCAATTAAGAACTGATTTTTCTTGATTTCGCCCAAAGAAGCCAAGATATCTTTCGTTTTTTCGAGTTCAATAGTAAAATCATCAGCTTCTTTTTTAATTTTTTGAAGCGAAACATTCTTTGGTTTATAATCTGCAACAGCTGCTGCTGCAATTGCCACGTCAACATCATCAAAATACTGATGGCAAACTTCATACATTTCCTGAGCTGAAACAACACGAATTACTTTTACTAAATTATTCTCCATTTTTAAATGGGAGGGCCCAGAAACTAAAACTACCGAAGCTCCAAGATTTGCTGCACTTTGTGCAATATCAAAACCCATTTTTCCTGAAGAATGATTTCCTATAAAACGCACAGGATCTATTGCTTCGTATGTAGGACCAGCAGTAATTAATATTTTTTTTCCTTTAAGAGGCAATTTACTTTCTAAATCAGCTTCCAGAAAAGCAACAATGTGTTCTGGTTCAGACATTCTTCCTTCGCCTGATAAACCACTTGCTAATTCTCCGCTTTCGGCAGGAATCATTGTGTTTCCAAATAATTTTAATTTATGAAAACTCTCCAAGGTTGAAGGATGAATATACATATCCAAGTCCATTGCCGGAGCAAAATAAACAGGACATTTTGCCGATAAATAAGTAGCAATTAAAAGATTATCGCAGGCGCCATTTGCCATTTTTGACAATGTATTTGCGGTTGCCGGAGCAATAACCATCATATCTGCCCAAAGACCAAGTTCAACATGGCTATTCCATTTTTCATTGTCTTCGTCTTGGTCGTAAAAACTAGAATAAACGGGATTTTTAGATAAGGTTGATAACGTAAGTGGCGTTATAAAATCCTTAGAAGCAGGTGTCATTATCACTTGGACATGTGCACCTGCTTTTATGAAAAGTCTAACTAATGTAGCTGTTTTATAAGCTGCAATTCCACCGGAAATACCCAGTAAAATTTTTTTTCCGCTTAAAACTGACATTTATAGATATTATTTATTTCCTTCTCTGTGGTAGATTTTACCATCTAACCATTCCTGAACTGCCAAAGCGTGTGGTTTAGGCAATTTTTCGTAAAACTTTGAAACCTCAATTTGCTCCTTGTTTTCAAAAACTTCTTCAAGACTGTCATTGTAAGTAGCAAATTCTTCTAGTTTCTCGGTCAATTCTTTTTTGATTTCAGAATTGATTTGATTTGCTCTTTTGGCCATAATTGTTATAGCTTCATACACATTTCCTGTAGGCTCTTCAATAACATTTTTATTGTACGTTATTGTGTTTACCGGAGCATTTGTCTTTCTTAAATCCATGACTTTATTTATTTAGTGAAATTTTTTAAATCTGTTTCAATCGTTGCAAACATTTCGTCCGCAATCTTTTTGTATTTTGTATCGGGTTTAAATTTAATTAAAGTGTAATAGGCTGTTTTAGCTACATTTAATCGTTCTGCCATTTTTGAAGGAATACTATTTATTCCCAATTGATAAGCTGAATCATATTTATAAAACAGCGCATCTTCTTTATATGGTGTTCCAGGATAGTCTGCAACAAAGTTATCAAGAGCCACCATTGCTGATTTATAATCTAAAATAGTGTTGTATTGCTTTGCATTTTCATAAACTTTTTTCTCTATTTTTTCATTTAAAGCTCTTAACGTCTTATTGGCTTCCGGCAAATAAGTCGAATTTGGATACGAATCTATAAAACCCTGCAACTTGTCAATTGCCTTGAAAGTATCTGTTTGATCCAAACTATATACTGGCGAAAGCATCGAAAAGCATTTTGCTCCTAAATAAGCTGCTTCTTCCACTTTTTCACTTTTTGGATAACCAGAAACAAAACTTTCAAATTGGTATGCTGCTAAATAATATTGTTTCGTTTTATAATAGGATTGAGAAAACATATAAAATAATTTCTCAGCCTGAGGTTTCCCTCTATAAGCAGGCGCAATTTGCTCAATAAGTCTAATCGCGTCGGTATATTTCCCAGCATCGTATAATTTAGTAGCCATTTCAAACTTTACAGCAACATCTTCGGTTTTTAGTGCTTTTTGATATTCACTACAAGAACCAAAAATGACAACAAGAAGCAATATAGATAATAATTTTTTCATTTTTTTTATTTACTTTTTTTATGATTTAGAAGAAAGTCAGACTTTCAAATACCATACCGAAGTTTCGGTGGCAAATTTAGGTATTAATTTAGCCACTACAAAATATATTTTTTTATTAAAAAAGGAAGGTTTTTTTATGTCAATTTATTGATTTTTTTGACAAATTCATCAATTCTATTGGCAAGTGATTCATCCACTTTTACTAATGGCAAACGAACTGTACTGTCCGCTATTCCCAATGACTGAAACACTTGTTTGATTCCTGCAGGATTTCCTTGTTCGAAAATCATATCAATACAATCAGAAAAAAGGTATTGCAATTTAAAGGCGTCATCAACTTTTCTGTTTAAACCTAAACGCATCATTTCGGAAAATTCTTTTGGAAAACCCTGAGCAATTACAGATATAACGCCAGAACCTCCAGCTAAAACCATTGGTAAAGCAATCATATCGTCGCCAGAAAGTACTAAGAAATCTTTTGGTTTATTTTTCAACAATTGCATTGCTTGTATCATATCGCCAGCAGCTTCTTTGATGGCAACAATGTTTTTGAAATCATTTGCTAATCGCATCACTGTTGACGGCAACACATTGCTTCCTGTTCTGCTTGGAACATTATACAAAATGACAGGAATTGGAGAAGCTTCGGCAACAGCTTTAAAATGTTGGTAAATTCCTTCTTGAGTGGGTTTGTTATAATAGGGAGAAATGGAAAGTATCGCTACAAATTGTGACAAATCTCTATTTTTTAGTTCCTCGACAACTTCCATAGTGTTGTTTCCTCCTACTCCAAGTACCAACGGCAATCTTCCGTTGTTAGTTTCGATGATAGTTTTGATAACAAATTCTTTTTCATCATCTGACATCGTTGCATTTTCGGCTGTTGTGCCAAGTACTACAAGGTATTCAACTCCTCCATCAATAGAGAAATTTACTATTCTTATTAATGCTTCTGTATCAATTGAAAAATCTTTTCTAAAAGGAGTTGCAAGGGCAACGCCTGTTCCTATTAATGATTGCATAATTTGTTTTATATTTTGTTTAATATTTTTAAATATCTAAATAATTCGTGAACAAAAACCTTGTAATTCTCTGCATTCGTATTAATCATCAAATGGTTTAATCTCTTGTCTATTGATGAAAAACCAACTTTGAATTGTGCTTTTGAATCGTGGCTAATTTTTAGCAAAAATGCTTTTTCCACATCGTAATAACTTATTAATAAGTCGAATTTTTCGTTAATAAAATTATTTACTGCCGGATTAGTAATTTGTGCATTCCAATTTATATGTCTTGAACCAAATGTTGGTTGAGAATACACTTCGTTTTTTTTCAATTTATCGCGATAAACAATAATTTTTATATTGCTTTCCTGAATTCCATTGGCAATTAATTCGTTTACCAAAGCTTCCTTTTCGAAAAAATAACTCTCATCTATAAGCAAACCAACGGTTTGTATAGAAGCAATCGATGAACTTGTCTTGACATTATGCAAATTATTTTTTATGAATTTTATTAAAAAATAATTCTTTATATAATTTAAAAACATACTACTTTTACATGATTACAAAATTAATTAATTAAGTCGCATTACAGATGGTAAATCTAAAAAAGTATAATGGTGTTTTGAAACTTTTTGTTATATTCTTAACACTTTTTTTAATTGTTTCTTGTGCAAAACAAAGTTATTATGTTTCTAAAATAGAAGGAAAACGAATCACAATAACGGATAAAGAAAAGCAAGATTCTCAAATTGAAAACTATGTAAAACCCTATCGCGAACACATCAACAAAGATTTAGACAGCGTTTTGGCCTATTGCCCAGTAACTTTAGATAAAAGTGATGGAAAATGGCAAACTACCATTGGCAATTTGATGGCTGATGTCACTTTACAAAGAGGAAATATAGTTTTCAAAGCTCGCGAAAAAAAGGAAATCAATTTATGTATTCTCAATAATGGCGGGATTCGCGCGATGCTTCCAAAAGGAAATGTTACCACCAGGACTGCTTATGAAATAATGCCTTTTGAAAATGGACTTGTTGTTGTGGCGTTAAAAGGAGAACAGATATTTGAAATGGTAGACTACTTTATTGCTGCAAAAAAACCACATCCTTTATCAGGAATTACATTTACAATTAGCAAAGATAATGTTGCTAAAAATATATTGGTTCAAGGAAAACCAGTCGAAAAAGACGCAATTTATTATGTTGCTACGAACGATTATCTTTCTAACGGTGGTGATAATATGAATTTCTTTAAAAAAGGAGTTCAAAAATTTGACTTAAATTATAAATTAAGAAATGTATTAATTGATTATTTCAAGGAAGTGGATACAATTCCTGTGATAAATGACGTAAGAGTTAGTGTTGAATAAAAAGAGTTTGCAGGATTCAGTGTTCAGTTAAAAAAAACAAAAATGAAAAGAAGAGATTTTATAGAGAAAACGGCTGCAAGTACGGCTTTGTTGAGTTTAGGTTTGTCGTTGAGCAGTTTTAAATCAGATATTAAACACATAACGATACTTCATACTAATGATGTTCACAGTCATATCGATCCTTTTCCGATGGATGATCCTCGAAATCCAAATATGGGTGGAGTGGCAAGAAGAGCTTCGTTGATTGAAAACATTCGAGAAGAAAATCCAAACGTATTGTTACTTGACGCTGGCGATATTTTTCAAGGAACTCCCTACTTTAATTATTATGGAGGCGAACTAGAGTTCAAACTGATGAGTATGATGAAGTATGATTTGTCAACAATAGGCAATCACGATTTTGATAATGGTGTTGATGGTTTAACTGCCCAAATGCCTCACGCGACTTTTGAATTTGTTTCGGCAAACTACGATTTCAAAAATACTACGATGGATGGTTTTGTAAAACCGTTCAAAATTTTTAATAAAAACGGAATAAAAATTGGCGTTTTTGGTTTAGGAATTGAACTCGAAGGCCTTGTAGACAAAAGAATGTACAAGGAAACTGTGTACAATAATCCTTTGGAAGCCGCACAAGATATGGTTCGGATTCTAAAAAAAGAAAATAAATGTGACTTGGTTATTTGCCTTTCGCACCTTGGATACAAATACGGAAAAGAAGATTCAAACAAAATATCCGACTTGAAACTGGCTGAACTTACAAAAGATATTGACTTAATTATTGGCGGTCACACACACACTTTTCTGGATAAACCAACTATTGCAAAAAACCTGGACGGAAAAGAAGTTTTAGTAAACCAAGTGGGTTGTTATGGCATAAACCTGGGCCGAATTGATTTTTATTTTGATAATGACAAGTCGAAATCTTCTGTTGGAAAATCAATTATTGTTTAATCTTTCAATTGACATTACAAATTTATAAAATGCATAATAAACCGCCGTATTCAAAATCATTGCCAATGGTCTAAAGCTAATGGGAGACAAGTCTGAGAGGTAATATTTCTCTATAAAAACAATAAAATATTGGGTAACAGATAAAAGTCCAAATATAAAAAACCAAGTATTCTCTCTTTTACCATAGTTCATTACATAATTGGATAAAGTCATACCAGCTATTATAGAAATCAAAATATTTTGGATTATCAAAATCACATAACTTCTCGTCGTTATCTCACTTGTTATGGACAATAAATAGAAGAAAAAGAAAATAAAAGGAATCATTGCTATAAACAATGGAATACAATCCTTGAGTTTTATTAGTTTGATGATATAATAAATCATTAGTAATCGATGTATAAAAAAGGCAATCAAACCAAAGAACAACATTTTCTCAGTGTTTGGAATAAAAAAGACATTGGTAATCAATGAAAATAATATTGTCCAGAAGAAAAGCGGATTTCTTCTAATTGATGTATTCCAATAGAGAACCATTAAAACAATTGAGATTAATGGTTTAAAAATAAAGAGAAAAGCCTTGTTCGAAAACAATTCAGCTGTAACTTCAACTGCTGCCACAGTGAAATACAATCCTATAATTAATTTTTCAAGATTATTTTCTTTATTAAAAATCTTCATTTCTTATTGTTCGTTACCATTAATCAATTCCATAAAATCTGTTTCTGAAATTATTGGAATATTTAGTTTAACCGCTTTCTCTAATTTTGCTGGCCCCATATTGGCTCCAGCTACTACATAATCCGTTTTTGCCGAGATGGAACTTCCTATTTTTCCGCCATTGTCTTCGATGGCTTTTTTTAAATCGTCTCTCGAAAATTGCTCGAAAACACCAGAAACTACAAAGGTTTTCCCGGCTAATTTATCAGTCGCATTTGGATTAATAATTTCGATGGTTTCAAATTGAATTCCGTAACTTTTCAATCGGTCAATGATAATTCTATTTTCTTGATTTTCAAAGAATTCTATCACACTTTGGGCAATTCGTTCCCCGATTTCGTCCACCAAAACCAAATCCATCAAACTGGCTTGACTCAAATTATCTATATTCTTATAATGTTTTGCTAATTTTTTAGCCACTGTTTCGCCAACAAATCGAATGCCGAGAGCATACAAAACGCGTTCGAAAGGAATATTTTTTGAATTTTCGACTCCATTCACTAAATTTTCAGCCGATTTTTGTGCCATTCTTTCCAATGGTAAAATTTGCTCGACTGTTAATTCATACAAATCTGCGTAATTTTGAACCAATCCATTATTGAACAATAAAGTCACAGTTTCTGCTCCAAGACCTTCGATATCCATCGCTTTTCTGGAAATAAAATGTTGAATTCTTCCAATAATCTGCGGTGGACAACCATAAAAATTAGGACAATAATGATTGGCTTCGCTTTCGCCACGAATTAATTCCGTTTGGCATTCCGGGCAATGCGTAATGTATATTGTAGGTTCGGAATTGGCTGGTCGTTTGCTGAAATCAACCGCAATAATTTTTGGTATAATCTCCCCACCTTTTTCTACAAAAACGGTATCGCCAATGCGAATATCCAATTTTTCGATTTGGTCTGCATTGTGCAAAGAAGCCCGTTTTACGATAGTTCCTGCCAATTGCACTGGCTCTAAATTAGCCACTGGCGTTATCGCTCCCGTCCTTCCTACTTGATAGGAAATCGAGTTTAATCGAGTAGAAACTTGTTCCGATTTAAATTTGTAGGCAATTGCCCAACGAGGCGATTTGGCAGTAAAACCCAATTCTTCTTGATGCTGAAAATCATTCACTTTGATAACCACACCATCCATTTCATAAGGAAGATTGTGTCGATGAACATCCCAATAATCAATAAATTGGAAAACTTCTTCCATACTTTGAGCCAATTTGGATTCTTTTGGTACTTTGAACCCCCAATTTCTAGCGGTTTCCAAACCTTCAAATTGAGATTTAAAAGGCAATTTATTTCCAATGATAAAATACAGCAAACAATCTAAAGGTCTTTTGGCAACCTCAGCACTATCCTGCAATTTCAAACTTCCAGAAGCAGTATTTCTTGGATTGGAATAAGGCGTTTCTCCAATTTCTATCAACTCCTGATTCATTTTTTCGAAACCGGCAAAAGGCAAAATGATTTCACCGCGAACATCAAAGATTTCTGGAAAATTACCTTTCAACTTTAAAGGAATTGCTTTTATGGTTTTGATGTTATTAGTGACATCATCGCCTTGAACGCCATCACCACGAGTTACGGCACGTTTTAGCTTTCCGTTTTCATAAGTGATACTAATTGATGCTCCGTCGTATTTCAGTTCGCAAGTGTATTCCAATGGAACGTCACCAAGTACTTTTTGAACACGCTTTTCCCAATCTATTAACTCTTCTTTGGAATAAGAATTATCCAAGGAATACATTCTGTGCTCGTGTTTTACGGTTTCAAAGTTTTTCGTAATTGCACCGCCAACCCTTTGAGTCGGGGAATTTTCATCAAAATACGCTGGATTTTGATTTTCTAATTCTTGAAGTTGTTTTAGTTTTTGGTCAAATTCAAAATCAGAAATTGTAGGTTTGTCCAACACATAATAATTGTGATTGTGTTGATTTAATTCCTCTCGTAATGTTTGAATTGTATGTAGAATGTCCATAAAAATAAAATTGGCTATCGTAGCTTTTGAAATAAAAGACTAAAATAACCAATTTTAAAGAAAAACGATAAAATTACGATTCAATAATCGAAATTATTTGTTTGTATAATTGTCCATCACTCAAAAAAGAACCTTGTTGTATCAATCCAAAAATGGAGCTGTTCCGTTCTTCGGTAAATTCTTTTTTACCAGTTTTTATTTCAATGGTTTCAGTAAACATATTGTCGCTCAGCCATTGCAAGCCCTCTTTGGTCAAAAAATCGGTATCAGGAACCAATGATTTCAAAACTATGGATTGCACATAAGTATCAAAACATTGGAAAAGGAAAATATGATTTTTGGAGAAATGCTCTAAATATTCGGCTCTGCCAAGAACGCCTTCCCAAACCAAATCTGAGAAAACATCTAATTCTTGTTCAGCTACTTCTGGTTTTTCCGTTTTAATTTTGTCCCATTCGGTTTTATCAATAGCTTGGGTAGCAAGGAAATTTATAAATTCTTGGTGCAATTCTTCGAATTGTTCTTTGGTTAATCTTGCGTATTTCATATTATCATTTTTTTGCCGCAAAGGCGTAAAGTCACTAAATTATTTTTAAAGTTTTGTGTTAATCTTAAATTTTTCATAAAGTCCAAAAGGTTTTAAAAATGTTTATTGTTGAAATAAAATTTCTATAATAAACAAAACTTTGTGACTTTGAGCCTTCGTGGCATTAAAAAAAAAAGCCCTCCCGAATGAGAAGGCTAATTTAAAGCTTTTCTGATAATTAGAAAATATATCTGATACCAAATTGTGCTTGCCATCTTGAAGCTAAACTAGCATCATAATTGAAAGTTTTGGTTTGTGAACTGTTAAAAGTATAAGTTGGAACATTTCCAGTTACCGATACACCAATTGGTTGTACGCTTGTAGGAACTTGCACCAATCCCCAATCAGAGTTTAATAGATTTCCTAAATTCAATACGTCAATACTGAATTGAATGGTGTTTGTTTTATTTGAAGCGGAAGAAAATTTGAAGTTATAATCTTGTAAAAATTTAAAATCCCATCTTCCTACCCACGGAGAAAGTGCTCCATAACGTTCAGCATATTGTCCTCTTCTGCCACTTAAATAACTGTCTTGGTTAATATAATTATCATAAGCTGTTCCTTGTCCTGCACCTGTAAAAATCATTGTAGCAATTTCGGCAGAAGTTGGAATATATATTAAATCATTTGCTCCAGAACCATCACCATTTATATCACCACCATAAGTATAACTAAAACGACCTCCTTGTTTGTATTCAAAAACTGTAGAAACTGTAGTAGCCCATTTGTCATTACCATATTTCCATTTTTTTGAAGCAACTCCAATGAAACGATTTTTATCACCATATTTAGAATTAGCAAGTACATCATCGTTGACATTATTAAGAGCAGGATTAAAGTTGAATGCATCACCAGTAATTTCGGCTTCAATAGAGTTTACGTCTTTAGACACCATATAGTTATATGCTAAACTAGTATAATACCCATCTTTAAATGTTTTTTGTACTTTAATAGATGTATTCAAGGCGCTTCCTTTAGCTGAATTTGTCATTACATATGCATGTGATGTTGCTGGAAAACCGTAATCAGTCCATACTCCGTGATCATTTGGTCCATAAATTGGTCTGTCATCCGCACCAATTAATTTGCTTGTTGGCGTTTTCAATCCCCAATCTTGCACGTGAACGGCATTTATATCTTTGTTATATGACATATCAACTGTTAGGATCAAATCATTTTTAAATTTATGATCAAAGCCTAAACTACTTCTCCAAACTTGTGGGAATTTAAAATTATCATTTACCACTTCGTAAAAGAAAGGGTCAGTACCTCCTACTTGGTTTCCTATCCAAACAAATGGAAGTTTCCCTGTAAAGATACCTGTTCCTCCGCGCAATTGAGAAACATTTGCACCATCAATATTCCAGTTGAAACCCACTCTTGGAGACCAAAGAAAATTACTTCCTGGCATTTTTGTAGAGTCAAAATGCCTAATACTTAAATCCTTTGGATTGTAGTAATCGATATTTGGCAAATAACCTTCCGAATTATCTGTGTCAATGAATTTTTGAGCTAAATCAGAAGTGTTAAAAAACAACGGTTTGTCAGCTCTTAAACCAAATGTAAGCTTAAAATCATCATTGACATTCCATTCGTCTTGAGCATAAAAAGCTAATTGACCAACGGTAGTTTCGGCTAAATTCCATCCGCCATCTGTACCGGCTTCTAATTTATTTTTTGCATCATAAGTAGCTTGAGCAGCTGCAAAAGCACTCGCATAATATCCATTTGCAATATTCGCATCAAATCCAGCCATATCTGTGCTTCCAAAAACATCAAATCCGTATCCTTTCAGATTGAATGAATTTTTGAAAATAAATTTTTCAAATGAAAAGCCCAAAGTAAAGGTATGATCTCCTTTTACAATATTTAAATTGTTCGTAAATTGAATTACTTTCTGGTCTAACGTGTTATGAATAGAAAATGGTTCGTGACCAGCAATTATGTATGGGGAACCATCTTTAGTAATAGTAATTACAGGTGCTGGAGCAGAAAATGGATTTCTAAAATCATTAAAATGAGTATAACCTGCCTGCATTTGATTTGTAATTGTCTCACTAAATTTTGAGTTTAACTCTACTATAAATGAACTCAATTGATTGTTCATTTGATATCCAGATTTTTCAAACTGCAAAGTGTTTGCATCAGGACCTCTACGAAATATTGCTGTTGGGTGAGCAGGTTTATCTTTAGAAGCATCCAAAAAATTATAAATTACTGCGAGTTTATTATTATCGTTTATATTCCAATCCAATTTGATAATTCCTTTGTTTGAATTTGAATTATGAGTAAACCCTTGGTAAGACCCCGTATTATAACCTAATCCTGCCAAAGCATTTGATACATGCATCAAGTCTGTAGCCAAAACTCTAGATTCATTAACATCTGTAGTACCATTTCCATCGTTTGCAACTACACTTGAACCAGAATCAGTTCTTTCATCAATTTCAAAATTTCCAAAAAAGAATAATTTATTTTTGATAATTGGTCCACCAATACTAAATCCTGCTTGTGATTGCTGTAAAGATGGAACAAATATTTTTTCTCCCTTTACTTTATCACCAGTCAAAGATTCATTTCTATAAAATCCATAAGCAGTACCGTGAAAATCATTTGAACCTGATTTAGTAACTGCATTTACTGATGCTCCAGTAAAACCAGACAATGTTACATCATAAGGTGCGGTTGCCACTTGAATCTGCTCGATTGCATCAAGTGAAATAGGTTGGGAATCTGTTTGTCCACCAGGTGTTGCAGCATCTAATCCGAAAGGATTATTGAAAACCGCTCCATTCAAAGAGTAATTATTATATTGATCATTTCTACCACCAAATGAGCCACCACTTGCAGTTGGCTCCAAACGGGTAAAATCCGCAGCTGATCTGGAAATTGAAGGCAATGAAGCTAATTCTTTTCTACCAATATTGGTTTCCGCGCCAGTTCTCCCACTTTGAAAAACTTTGTTTTGTGAGGTGATAACTTTTACTTCCTCCAATTTTTGGTTTTCATCTTGCAAATTAACATTCAAGATAAAAGGTTTTCCTAATTCAAGATTAATATCATTGTATTCTTCTGTTTTATAACCTACAAAGGTTACAACAATTTTGTAAGGTCCCCCAATTCTCATATTCATAATACTGAACCTTCCTTCTTCATTTGACAATGCCGAATATTTTGATCCTGTAGGAATATGAACCGCTTGAACGGTAGCACCAGGAAGCGACTCTGAATTGGAACCCTTCACAATTCCTTTAATACTTGAAGTTGTAGTTTGCCCGATCATGGAATAAAGGCCAAATACAAGTAACAATAAAGTAACAATTTTTTTCATCTTTTTTGATTTTGGTTAGTAGGTAAATTTAGATAAAAAAAAACCACTCAATTGAGTGGCTTTAATATTTTATTAACAAAGAGTTAACAAATTATGCTTTTTCAGCAATGATTTCATAAGGTAATTCAACTACAACATCTCTGTGTAATCTAATACTTGCAGCATATTTACCAGTTCTTTTAACGATACCGCTTGTGATAAATTTTCTTTCGATTGTTTGTCCTGCTTTTTCCAAAGCTTCGGCAATATCAATATTAGTGATTGAACCAAAAAGTTTTTCTCCACCCGCTTTTGCGAAAATTTTAATTTCCAAAGCTTTCAAGGTTTCTGCCAATGCTTTTGCATCGTTTACAACCTTAGCTTCTTTGTGCGCTCTTTGTTTTAGATTTTCAGCTAATACTTTCTTTGCAGAAGGAGTTGCTAATTGTCCGTAACCTTGTGGGATTAAAAAGTTACGACCGTAACCGTTTTTCACATTTACCACATCGTCTTTAAAACCTAAATTTTGAACGTCTTTTTTTAATATAATTTCCATGTTGTTGTCCTTTGTTATTAGAAGTTAGGTTTCGGTTTATCGAAAACCAACAACTGAGTTTTTAATATTATTTTAGCAAATCCGCCACATATGGCATTAATGCTAAGTGACGTGCTCTTTTTACAGCTACTGACACTTTTCTTTGGTATTTCAATGAAGTTCCAGTTAAACGACGAGGAAGAATTTTTCCTTGCTCATTAACGAATTTCAATAAGAAATCGGCATCTTTATAATCAATATATTTGATACCTGATTTTTTGAAACGACAATACTTTTTAGTTTTGTTTGTTTCTATGTTTAAAGGAGTAAGATATCTGATATCTCCGTCTTTTTTTCCTGAAGCTGATTGTTGTAATGTTGCCATAATGATTAAGCTTTTGCAGATTTAAGTTTAGTTCTTCTTCTTTCAGCCCAAGAAATAGCATGTTTATCAAGACTTACAGTCAAGAAACGCATAACTCTTTCGTCACGTCTAAATTCGGTTTCAAAAGCAATAAGGACTTCTCCTGCTACTTTGAATTCAAATAAATGGTAAAAACCTGATTTTTTGTTTTGGATTTCGTAAGCCATTTTTTTCAGACCCCAATCCTCTTTGGATACCATTTCAGCTCCACGGCTAGTAAGAAAATCTTCAAATTTGCTTACTGTTTCCTTTACCTGAACTTCAGATAAAACGGGATTTAAAATGAAAACAGTTTCATAATGATTCATAAATATGTATGTATTTGTTAATTTGGGTGCAAAAGTAATTATTTTTTTCTAATAAACAAATGAAATCAAACTTTAATCGTCATAAGGTAAAAAAAGCCGATAAAAATTAGGTTTTTAAAAACAAGCATAGTACTTTTACTATCCCGAATCTTAAATAATATAAATTATGAAACTAAATTGTGTCGTTGTAGATGATAGTTCCATCCAGAGAATGATTATCACAAAGTTAGTAAATAATCACCCAAATCTACATTTAATTGGTGATTTTTCTAACGCAATTGAAGCAAAAGGATGCATGACCATACACAATGTGGACTTGATCTTTTTAGACATTGAGATGCCTGTTATTAGTGGTTTCGATTTTTTGGATGGTTTAAAAACAAAGCCCCAAATTATTTTCATCACCTCCAAGGCTGAGTATGCAATGAAAGCATTTGACTATGATGCTACCGATTATCTTCAAAAACCTATCGCAGTAGATCGATTTAATGCCTCTGTAAAAAGAGCTATGGATTTGCATTTGCTAAAATCTGAAATTCACGAAGAAGATGGTGATCACATTTTTATTAAAAGCAACCTAAAAAAACTGAAAATTTTTACTGCTAAAATAAAATGGATTGAAGCTTTTGGCGACTATGTAAAAGTGGTTACCGAAGAAGACAGTAATCTGGTTCTTTCAACAATGAAATCTTTCGAAAAAGACTTATCAAAAGACAAATTTGTAAGAGTGCATAAATCTTACATTATCAATATTGATAAAGTAGAACGCTTCAACAGTAGATTTGCCGAAATTGGAATCACAAAAATTCCATTAAGCAGACATAAAAAAGAAGATTTAGTAAGAGCCTTGGCGATCAACTAATAAAAATCAACATTTACAGTCACTTTTATTGATCTGTATTGTGCAACTGCCTCAAAACTATTCAGCATTTTCTGAATAGTTTTTTTTGTGCCTTGCAAAGACTGATTTTGTGGAATTTTAATCATTATAGTTCTAATGTATTCATTCCGAATTCTGGAAATTGGTGGTTCTTCAGGACCAAGAACAGGAATTGTCAAGTTTTGTTGCATCACTTGATACAACCACATTGAACCTTCCTTGAGTTTATCAAAATCTCGATGTTTCAAGGTCAGCTTAATCAATTTAAAATAAGGCGGATATTTATAGATTTGTCTTTCGTACAACTGCTCCTTATACATTCCTAAATAATCATTTTGCACTACTTGTCGAATGGTATTGTGGTTTGGATTATACGTTTGAATAATCACTTTTCCTTGTTTTTCAGAACGTCCTGACCGGCCGGAAACTTGTGTCATCATCTGAAAACTTCTTTCGAAAGCCCTGAAATCAGGATGATACAACATATTATCGGCATTCATAATTCCTACCAAACTCACGTTGTCAAAATCCAGTCCTTTGGCTAGCATTTGGGTACCAACGAGAATTTCGACTTCTTGATTTTTAAAACTATCAATGATTTTCTCAAAACCAAATTTACCACGAGTCGTATCCTGATCCATTCTTCCCACTTTTGTATTTGGAAATAATTCAACCAATTCCTGCTGAATTTGTTCTGTTCCAAAACCTTTTGTAGTCAAATGAACGCTAGAACAAGAATGACAATTCGTTGGTTTTGCCATCGAATAACCACAATAATGACAACGCAACTGGTTTTTGTGTTTATGATACGTTAAACTCACGTCGCATTGCGGACATTGCGGAACGTGACCACAAGTCATACATTCTACAACGGGCGAAAATCCCCTGCGATTTTGAAACAAAATAACTTGTTCTCCCAAAGACAAAGCAGTTGAAATCTCTTCGATTAAAGCATCACTAAAATGACCCGACATTTTTTTGCGGAAATATTTGTCTTTCAAGTCTACCAGTTCTATTTCAGGCATTCTAACATTACCGTATCTTTCAGAAATTTCGACCAAGCCATATTTTCCGGATTGGGCATTAAAATAAGTTTCAATACTTGGCGTAGCCGAACCTAATATTACTTTTGCTTTAAAACTGTTTGCCAAAACAATCGATGCATCACGAGCGTGATAGCGTGGCGACGGATCAACTTGTTTAAAAGTTTGCTCGTGTTCTTCATCGACAATAACCAATCCCAAATTAGAGAAAGGCAAGAACAAAGCTGATCTTGCTCCAATAACAATTTGTGCTTTTGGCGATTGATCCAGAACTTGTTGCCAGACTTCTACCCTTTCGTTGTTGCTGTATTTCGAATGAAAAACCGCCACTTTATTGCCGAAATAATCGCGTAATCTACCTACCAATTGGGTTGTTAATGCAATTTCAGGTAATAGATACAAGATTTGTTTTTCATCTTTTATATACTCTTCGATGAGTTTAATGTAGATTTCAGTCTTTCCGCTGGAAGTGACTCCGTGCAAAAGACAGACTTCTTTTTGGGTAAAACTTTGCTTGATTTCTTCGAAAGCCGTTTGTTGCGCTTTGCTTAATTGCAGTAGTTCTTCTTTGGTTTTTCCCGAGAAGTTGACACGATCCACCTGAATATAATATTCTTCGAAAATTTCTTTATCGATTAATACTTTTATAATTGTCGAAGTTGAATTTGCAACTTCAATTAGCTTTTTAACCGTAATTGGTTTTTTCTCCGAAGCACTTAATTGAAAATAGCTCAGTACAATTTCCTTTTGCTTATTGGCGTTTTTCAAGATTTCCAATAATTCGGACAAACCTTCATTGGATTCGTATTTAGAATGTAATTTTACGTATCGAATGAGTTTTGGAGTATAAGTTTCCAACATTTCTTCCTGAAGAACCAGAATATTTTTGTCCATCAATTTTTGAATAACGGGAAAAATATTCTTCTTATTCAAAATACTCATTATATCTTGAACTTTCAAAGAACTTTGCTGCTGCAAGGCTTGATAAATAAGGAATTCTTCATCCGAAAGCTGACTTTCATCCACAAAACCATCTTGCTTTTGAGAAATAATGGTTTCGCTTTCCAGCAAAAGTGCCGACGGCATTGCACCGCGATACACATCACCAATAGCACACATATAATAAGAAGCAATCCACTGCCAATGAGCGATTTGAATTTCAGTAACTATGGGTTTTTCGTCGAGGATTTGGTGAATTTCCTTGGCTTCGTATAAAGTAGGTTTGTTTTCGTGGGTTTCGATTACCAATGCCGTGTAGATCTTACTTTTGCCGAAAGGCACTGCTACACGCATTCCTTTTTTGATATAATTATACTCGGTTTCCGAAACGCTGTAAGTAAACGTTTTGGCAAGTG
>JAEMQE010000247.1 GCA_022758945.1 Lentimicrobium sp.
AGTGCCAAAAGCAAATTGATTGGAAACACATTTTATCATTGGACAACAATTTTAAAAAAATTTAATATAAATTTTTCTAATACAATGAAGTTATGAGAAAACAATTTTTATTTATATTTTTAGCACTGATTGTAGCAAATACATTCCATGCACAAACTAGAGGAACCAAAGTAGGTTATATTGATATGGAATACATTTTACAAAATGTACCCAATTATACAGAAGCGCAAAACCAATTAGAACAAAAAGCCCAAAAATGGAAACAAGAAATTGAAGCTAAGAAAAATGAGATCAATAAACTAAAAGATGCGTTAAAAGCAGAAAAAGCGTTATTGACAAAAGGGCTTGTTGAAGAAAGAATTGCCGAAATTGTGTTCCTTGAAAACGAAAATTTAGACTTGCAACAAAAAAGATTTGGTCCAAATGGTGATTTAATGACCCAAAAAGCCAGTTTAACAAAACCAATACAAGACCAAGTTTTCACTGCCGTTCAGGATATCGCAGAAGCAAAAAAATATGATTTTATTTTCGATAAAACTTCTGATTTAACAATGCTTTTTGCCGCAAAAAGATTTGATATTAGCGATCAGATTATTCGTGTTTTAAATCGAACTGAAAAAAGAGAACAGTTGACTAAAAAGCAACTTAAAGAAGAAGAAGCAAAAGAGGCAAAAGAAGATGCGATGGACGACAATCCTGCATTGGCAAATAAACAAAAATCATTAGACGCAAAAAAAGCGGCACGTGAAACCGTTATTGCTAACAGAATATTGATGCAGGAAGAAAGAAAAAAAGCAGCTGAAGACAGAAAATTACAAATCATTTCGGATAGAGAAGCAAAAAAATCCGGGGCTGCTCCATCAGCTTCGAAAACAGCAACAACAACTGGCAATACCGTAGATAAAGAAGCCGCAGCAACAGCTGCAGCAGAAGCAAAACAAGCACAAGTTGATCAACGAAATGAAACACTTAGAATTCGAAAACAAGCAGTTGAGGACAAGAAAGCAGCTTTAGAAGAAAGAAGACAACAAATTCTAGACGAAAGAGCAGCAAAAAAATCAGGTGCAATTCCTGCAACAACTAAAACTACAGAGCCAACAGCCAACCCTGACCCAGAAAAAGAGGGAGCAAAAACTGCCGCCGCTACAAATGCAGCAGAAACTAAACAAAAACAAGCAGACGCTAGAGCTAAAACTCTTGAAGATCGTAAAAAAGTAGCCGAAGACAATAAAAAAGCGCAAGAAGAAAAAAGGAAACAAGCACTAGCCGATAAAGAAGCTAAAAAAACTGGCACGGTTTCTGAGAATGCAACAAAAGAAGCTGTAAAAGTGCCGGCTGTCACTGAACCAGCTAAAGTAGCAACTGATACTGTCATAGTAAAAGAAACAACGACAAAAACAGCTGCTGAAGAAGCAAAACAAAAACAAGCAGACGCTAGAGCAAAAACACTAGAAGAACGAAATAAAGTAATCAAAGAACGAAAAAAAGCTTTAGAAGAAAAAAGAAAGAAAATACTAGAAGATAGAGAAGCCGCTAAAAAAGCAAACGAAGAAAAATTAAAAACAACAAAAGAGAATACAAACAATAATTAATTACTTAATATTTTAAAATGATGAAACAAATCAAAACATTACTAATTGCTGCAATACTAATTTTAGGAGCCAGCCAAACTATTAACGCACAAGCAAAAACAGCTCACGTTGATGTAAGCGACATTATGACAAAAATGCCAGCTATGATTGACGCTCAAAAACAGCTAGAAAAATTGAGCGCAACTTATGATGCAGATTACAAAAAAATGGCCGAAGAATTTCAAGCAAAATTAAAATTGTATGATGCTGACGCTACAAAAGTAACCGATGCTGTAAATGCTGAACGTCAAAAAGAAGTTCAGGATATGCAAAAAAGAATTCAGGATTTTGGTCAAAATGCACAAAAAGAATTACAAACAAAACAAGAAGAAATTACTAAACCTATCTACGAAAAAGTAAGAGCTTCTATCCAAAAAGTGGGTAAAGCAAAAGGTTTCCAATATGTTCTTGATGGCTCAACTCTTTTACTTGCAGATGGTCCAAACTTGACAGCTGATGTGAAAAAAGATTTAGGTTTCTAATAAACCGTTCAAATTTTGAAAAAACGCTCAGTTCATTTTTTGGACTGAGCGTTTTTTTTATGATAACAATTCGTAGGTTATTTAATATCTAGCACTTAACTTTGTTATTATGGAAGACAATCGACCTATCGGAATTTTTGACTCTGGCATTGGAGGAACTTCCATTTGGGCAGCTATTCATCAATTACTTCCCAACGAAAAAACCATCTATTTAGCTGACAGCAAAAATGCTCCCTACGGACAAAAATCAAAAGACGAAATTATTGCTTTGAGCAAAAAAAACACTGCGTTTTTACTTAATATGGATTGCAAAATAATTGTAGTCGCTTGCAACACTGCCACCACAAATGCTATTCAGGAATTGAGAGCAAATTACAATGTTCCTTTTATTGGAATAGAACCCGCCATAAAACCCGCAGCAACTCATTCAAAAACACAAACCATAGGAATCTTGGCCACACAAGGCACATTAAACAGCGAGCTTTTTCATAAAACTGCCGAGAAGTTTCACGACACAAAAATAATTGAACAAGTAGGCCACGGATTGGTTCAGCTCATCGAAAATGGGAATATCAATTCTCCCGAAATGACAAAATTACTCCACTCCTATCTTACTCCAATGATTGAAGCCAATATTGATTATCTGGTATTAGGCTGTAGTCATTATCCGTATCTAATTCCACAAATTAAAAAAATACTTCCTAAAGACGTTCACATTATCGATTCTGGCGAAGCTGTTGCCAAACAGACTCAAAATGTATTGAAAGAAAAAGTGGGGTTTGCATCAATTGAAAAAAGAAATCCAGTGTTTTACACGAACTCCAATCCAACAGTGCTTTCTGAAATTCTAGGGAATAAATATGAGGTTATAGAAAAAGAATTCTGAAGAAGCAAAGTTATTCTTCGGTTTTGTACCAACCTGAATACATCACATAATTATTTGCAATGCGCTCAATCTCGCCAGCAAAATCAGACTGATCAATTTCTTTCACTTTTTTTGCAGGAACTCCTGCATAAATACTTCCAGATTCAACCACTGTATTTTGAGTAATCACAGCTCCAGCAGCAATAATGGAATTGCTATTGACAACACAATTATCCATAACGATTGCACCCATTCCTATTAATACATTATCGTGAATCGTGCAACCGTGAACCATTGCATTATGCCCAATGGAAACATTATTACCAATGATTGTAGGATGTTTTTTGTAAGTACAGTGAATAATGGCTCCATCCTGAATATTTACTTTATTGCCAATAGTAATAAAATGTACGTCACCTCTAACTACTGCATTAAACCATACACTACAGGAATGACCAAAGGTTACATCGCCTACAATAGTAGCATTTTCGGCTACATAACAATCCTCTGGGATGGAAGGCGTTTTTCCGTTAACAGATTTTATTAGCATTTTAAAGAAATTATTTTTTTGTTGATTTCAACACTAATTAATCGCCGGACAATTACATTCGTATTTTTCACGTTTGCAAAACAAATCAATTCCCAAAGTAATTTGATGGAAACCGCCTGTATCAAAATTTACATCACCAGAAAGATAAGAATAGGTATAAGCAAACATAAACTTGTTGAAATTTAATCCTATAATTGGTGTTATATATTGCATTTTTTGCGAAGAAACTCCACTACCGCTAAGGTATTCCGCGCCATCAAAACTTCTACGAAATGACAAAGCTCCCCAAAGTCTTCCAAAATCAAAATTTTTGTAAGCCTTTATATTTATGTCAATCCATTTTTCTTTGGTTTTATCCACAAGTTGAAACAAAACTGAAGGTTCCCATAAAATTTTGTCCTTATCCCCGAAAACATAACCGGCACTCAATAAATATTTTCTCAAATTGGCACTTTCAGAATCTGTATAAATTTTTCTTTTGGTTTCAACTGCATTCTGAACCGTTCCATGAACATAAAAATCAAGATAGTTATAGGAAGCTCCAAAATCAACATTAAAATAAGAAGCATCCTGGACAATAATTCCGTTAATAATCGGGTCAAAATCTCCGGATTGCAAAAACTCAGTTTCGTCTAATTGGCTTTGAGAAAAATTAGCACTAATTCCAAAAGACAATTGATTCAAATCAATATCATCTCTAGAAAACATAATATGGTGGGCATAAGTTAATTTAACCCCTTTTTGAGAATGGTAACCGTTTTTATCATTATAAAGAATAATTCCTGCTCCTGATTTTTCACCAACTCTTCCGTTAAAGCTTAAAGTTTGGAGTGCTGGTGCATCAGTCTGATCAAACCATTGTTTCCTTGCTGTAAGCCTAATTTTTGCACAATTTGCCGCTCCAGCCATAGAAGGGTGAATCAAATAATAATTATCCGATAAATAATCAGAATATACCGGAATTCCTTCTTGAGAAAAAGAAAATTGGGTTATCAAGAATAGAACTATAATAATCTTAATTTTATGATACATCCAAAAAGTGTTATTTAGATAATGAGGCAGCTTTTAAATTAACGCGAAAAAAGAATAAATATTTAATCTACAACGAAATTAAAGTTAATTTATTCTTTAAAAAATCAAATATAGTTAATAGTAGAAAATAACTTCGTTAAATTTGTAAAAATTTAAAAAAATTATGTCAAAAATAACCATAAAAGAAACGCAAAATCCAAGTATATTAAAATTCGAATTCGATGATTTCATTACAAAAAATGAAAGTTATGAGTTCAAAAATATAGATGAAGCTACAAATTCACCTTTGGCTCAACAGTTGTTTTACTTACCTTTTGTAAAAACAGTTTACATTTCAGGAAATTTCATTGCAATCGAAAAATACAATATTGTTGAATGGGAAGATGTGAAAGATGCGGTTGCAGAACAAATAGAATCTTTCGTGTCCAATGGCGGAACAATTATTACTGCACAAGAAAACAAAACACAGAAACAACCAATAACTGTATATGGTGAAACGACACCAAATCCGGCCGCTTTGAAATTTGTGGTAAGCAGAATGTTGACAAAAACCTCGATTGAATTCAAAAATATCGATGAAACGGCAGCTTCGCCATTGGCAAAAGAATTATTCAAATTTCCGTATGTAAAAGAAATTTTTATTGACGAAAATTACATTTCTGTAACCAAATATGAAATCAACGACTGGCAAGAAATAACGCTTGAAATAAGAACTTTTATCAAGCAGTTTATCGAAAACGGAGGAACAGTTCTTGACGAAAGTCTGCTAGTGACGATTGCGGAACAAGAAACCGTTAAGACACAAAACTTCGATAATCTTGATGTCACTTCACAACAAATCATCAATATATTAGAAGAATATGTAAAACCTGCTGTTCAGGCTGATGGCGGAAATATTGCGCTCGAATCTTATGATGAAACAACAAAAACAGCAAAAGTAATTCTTCAAGGCGCTTGTAATGGTTGCCCATCATCCACTTTTACTTTAAAAAGCGGTATCGAAAATATGCTGAAAAGTATGCTAAACGATGAAAGTATTAAAGTCGAAGCTGTAAACGCTTAATCCGTTTTTCTTAAAAAAATGAACCAACTTTCACAAGAAACCAGTCCGTATTTGCTGCAACACGCTAATAATCCCGTGCATTGGAAAGCTTGGAACGCCAATTCATTGGCTGAAGCCAAAAAGGAAAACAAATTGATAATTGTTAGTATTGGCTATTCGGCTTGTCATTGGTGTCACGTAATGGAACACGAAAGCTTCGAAAATCAGGAAGTTGCAGATGTAATGAATAAAAATTTTGTCAACATCAAAGTTGATCGCGAAGAACGACCAGATGTGGATGCGGTTTATATGAAAGCCGTTCAGCTAATGATTCGCCGTGGAGGATGGCCGTTAAATGTGGTTACACTTCCCGATGGAAGGCCAATTTGGGGTGGAACTTATTTCAAAAAGGAAGAATGGATACAAACTCTTGGCCAATTGCAAGAAGTATTTCATTCTAATCCTGAGAAAGTGATTGATTATGCTGAGAAATTGCATGAAGGAATTCAATTATTGAGTGTTGTCGAAAATGAAAAATCGGAAACAACTCTAAATCAAGAGGATTTAACTCGTTTAGTCGAAAAGTGGAAGAAAGAATTTGATTTAGATTTTGGCGGAATGACAAGGTCTCCAAAATTTATGATGCCCAATAATTATCATTTTTTGTTGCGTTTTGCTTTCCAAAAAAACGATATGAAATTATTCGATTTTGTAAATCTAACCTTGACACGAATGGCTTACGGAGGAATTTTCGACACTGTTGATGGCGGATTTTCGCGTTATTCTGTAGACAATAAATGGCACGTTCCTCATTTTGAAAAAATGCTTTACGACAACGGCCAATTGATTTCATTATATAGCGATGCTTATAAATTGACCAAAAATTCTTTGTATAAAGAAGTCATCGAAAAAACACTTTCTTTCGTCGAAAGGGAATTAATGAACTCCGAAGGTGGTTTTTACTGCGCGCTCGATGCCGATAGTTTAAATCCCGAAAATCATCTAGAAGAAGGCGCTTTTTATGTTTGGAAAATTCCTGAATTGAAGACGATTATTGGAGACGATTTCGACTTGTTTAGTCAGGTTTTCAACATCAACACCTCTGGATTGTGGGAAGATGGAAATTATGTTTTGATCCAAAATAAAAGTTTGGAAGAAATTGCAAAAGGCAACAATATTACAGTTTCAACCCTCCAAAAAAAGAAAAAATTCTGGGAAAAAATTCTTTATATCAAAAGAGAAAAACGCTCTAAACCAAGATTAGACGACAAATGTTTAACTTCTTGGAACTCTATAATGCTCAAAGGTTTTGTTGACGCTTACAAAGCTTTGGAAAATGAAAATTATCTCGTTTTGGCGATTAAAAACGCTGATTTTATCATCAAAAATCTATGGTCAAGCGAAGGGAATTTATTCCACAATTACAAAAACGAGAAAAGTACCATCAATGGATATTTAGAAGATTATTGCTTTGTAATTTCCGCTTTCATTAGTTTATACGAAGTGACTTTTGAAGAAAAATGGTTGCTAAATGCAAAGCAATTGACTGATTACAGTTTTGAACATTTTTATGACGAGAAAACAGGATTCTTTACCTTTACTTCCAATCTGGACGAAGCTTTAATAACATCCCATTTTGAAACCGAAGACAACGTGATTCCGGCTTCGAATTCAGTGATGGGGAAAAACTTGTTTCAGTTGGGTATTTATTTTGAAAACTCCTATTACGAAAAAGTTAGCCAACGAATGTTACAAAATATTATGCCTGGTGTTGATTATCCTTCTGCTTATTCCAATTGGATGGATTTGTCATTGAATTATTCGGAAGCAAACAAGGAATTAGCGATTTGTGGTGATTTGGCAATGGAATATGGCACCAAAATAAACAGCTTCTATTTTCCAAATGTGATTTTAGCCGGAACCGAGAAAATCTCCAATCTTCCGTTTCTAAAAGACCGATTTAATGCTGACCAAACCCTGTTTTATCTTTGTCAATACAAAACTTGCTCAGCTCCAAATGATGATTTTCAAGAAATAATTTCGAAATTAAAATAGTAATCTAAAAAAAATGACAGTCAATCCAGAACATATTGCTAATTACGCTGAGACTTTTATCAAAGTTTTAATCGATTATTCGCCAAAACTTATTTCGGCATTCCTGATTCTATTTGTGGGACTTTATGCCATTCGACTCATCAATAGATTCATTAGAAAAATTATGATAAAAAGGGATTTAGACCCTACGCTAACTAAATTTCTTGCTGATATCTTGCTTTGGGTTTTGAGAGTTTTATTATTTGTTTCGTTCATTGACAAATTAGGAATAGGAACGTCTTCTTTTGTCGCTGTTCTTGGTTCAATGGGACTTGCCGTAGGTTTGTCACTCCAAGGTTCCTTATCTAATTTTGCCGGAGGAATGCTGATTATTATGTTTAAACCATTCAAAGTGGGCGACACAATTGAAGCTCAAGGAATGCTTGGAACCGTAAGTGAAATCCAAATATTTGTAACCAAATTAATCAATGCCAACAATCAAACTATTTTTGTTCCGAATGGTTCGTTGTCGAATGGGACTATCACTAATTATTCGATGCAAGGATCTCGAAAAGCCGATTTGACCATTTCGATTTCTTATGATACTGATATTCGAAAAGCTAAAGCTCTTATTTTGGAAGTATTAAATAACAATCCAAAAGTGCTAAAAACGCCAGCAGCTGATGTTTCAGTAAAGAATTTGACCGACAGCTCGATTCAACTAGCCGTTAGACCTTGGGCAAACAATGCAGATTTCGGAGTTGTTAGTTCTGACACATTGGAAAGCTGTAAATTGGCTTTTGATGCTGCAGGAATTGTGATTCAACCTTTTGTGAAAGAGGTTTCGAGGAAATAATTCTATTTCTTCGAAACAGTCATCATAAAATCTTTCAAATAATACGGTTCAAAATAAGCGACATCCACGGTATCGTTTTTTTTGTATTTTTCGAAACTTAAAAAACTCATTTCTTTTGCCGAAGGATATTTAATTTCCTCCAAGAAAATGAAGTTTTCCTTAGTCAAAACCACCTTGCATTTTTCGGAACAATCACCCACAAAATAAAGTGTTTCTTCTAAATCTTCAAAAGAGTTTTCGGTTATGATTTCAGCTTGAACAGCTCTTTTATTTTCGAAATTTGGAGTAAAAATAGCGCTGTACACTTCCATTCTTCGGGCATCGAGCATTGGAATTATCAATCCGCTGGAAACGTTTGCTTGCGAAGCCAAAACCTGTAAAGTATCAATTGCAATCAACGGTATATCCAAAGCAAAACACAATCCTTTTGCAGCAGAAACGCCAATACGCAATCCAGTATAAGAACCTGGCCCTTGACTCACGGCAATCGCCGAAATATCCTGGAAAGTAATTCCGGCTTCTTTGATGATTTCTTCAATAAAAACGTGCAAACGTTCTGCGTGAGAATAGCCTTCTTCGGCAATTTCTTTGCATAGCATTGTTTTTCCATCTTTTGCTAAAGCAACAGAACAATTCTTGGTAGCGGTTTCGATATTGAGAATGTAGGACAAAATGGGTTTTAGATTTTGGATTTAATTTCTAAATTATTTCTTCTCCAAATTGTCATTCCGACGAAGGAGGAATCACATTATGAGATTCCTCCTTCGTCGGAATGACAAACTTGGGTTTATTTTTTGCGAAGTTATAAATTACAAATGACTTTTATTTCTTCTCTTCTGCTTTATCTAAAGTCACTTTATCACCAGAATTCAAATCCTTTGAAACCGTTGTATAAGGTCCGGTGATGACTACATCTCCTTTTTTAAGTCCGGTGACTACTTCAATATTTGTATCGTCCTGGATTCCAGTTTTTATGATACGGATTTTAGCTTTATCTCCAACTTTTACGAAAACACATTCCAGTTTTTTGTCGCTTTTTGGCGCTGCTTTTTTATCCTTTTCATCTTTATCTTTATCATCCACTTTAAATCCTTTTACCGCGGTTGTGTCTGATTTTACTACTACGGCACTAATTGGCACAGCCAAAACATTGTTTTTGGTCTTGGTGACAATATCAACAGTTGCAGTCATTCCTGGTCTAAATGGTGAATAAGTCACTGGTTTTCCAACTAATAAATCTTGGTAAGATTCCTTCAAGATTCTCACTTTTACTTTAAAATTAGTTACTTGATCGGCAGTTAAAGTTGAACTCGCTGAATTGGAAATACTGGTGACAATTCCTTTGAACTGTTTCTTCAAATAGGCGTCAACCTCAACTTTGGCTTCGTCACCCACTTTTATTTTTACGATGTCATTTTCATTTACATCTACTTCCACTTCCATATTATTCAAATTGGCAACACGAAGAATTTCGGTTCCGGCCATTTGCTGTGTTCCCAAAACTCTTTCGCCCAACTCTACATTTAAGACCGAAATTGTTCCGTCGGCTGGCGCATAAATTGTTGTTCTTCCCAGATTGTCTCTGGCTTCATTTACGGTTGCCGAAGCGCTTTGAACATTGAAATATGCTGATTGTTTGTTTGCTTTCGCCACTTCAAAAGAAGCAACTGTTTTGTCCCAATCTGACTTGGAAATAATTCCTTTTTCAAATAAGGTTTTGTTTCTGTCATAATTGGCTTTGGCTTCTTTATAGGAAGCATCGGCTTGGGTTAAGCCTGATCTGGTTCCCGATAAATTAGCAACTGACCGGTTCAATCCTGAAGTATATAAATCAGGGTTTATCTTTACCAATAAATCTCCTTTTTTGACTACCTGACCTTCTTTTATTGGCAAAGAGATAATTTCGCCCGAAACCATAGAAGCAATTTTTACTTCTATTTCGGGTTGGATTTTTCCTGTTGCCGAAACGGTTTCGACAATTGTTGTAGCGTTAACGTTGGCAATTTCAACCGATTTTCCTTTATCTTTATTCCCAATAACTCCTGTTTTAGAAAGTATTATTAATATAGCAATCAATGCAACAGCTCCTCCTATTAATAAATAAATGGTTTTTTTTGACATAATAAATTAGATTTTGATGATTGGGATTCCAAAATAGAACTCCAGTATTTTTATTTTAAAAATGTAATCGTATTTGGTTCTCAACACTTCAGATTGTGCGGCAGAAAGTAGCGTTTGTGATTGATTAAAATCGAAAGAATTCATCATTCCCACAGCATATTTTTCTTTAGCATAATTGTAGGCTTCTTGTCTGGCATCTAAAGCTACAAGTGAAGATTCATAAGCATTCAGCCCTCCCTTAGCATCCGTAAATGCGGTGTAAACATTTCTTTGCAAATTCAATTCTTCTTGTTCAACCGCGATTTTTGATTTTTCTAAATTTACTTTGGAACGCTCTAAATTATTTCTTGCAGAAAATCCGTTAAAAATAGGAATCGATAATTGCGCTCCAAAAGCTTGTCCTTTATTGTCCGTAAATTGCTGTCCAAAAGGAGCCGCAGGTTGAGCAGTAAGCACACCATTAACCAAACTATAAGTGTCAGCATAAGAAATTCTCGTATTAAAATTGTAAAAACCTTGCAATGTTGGCTGATAATTTCCTTTTGCAATTGACACATTTTTTTCGGCAATTTCTAAATTGGTTTTGGCAATTTTCAATTCTGTTCTTTCCTCTTTTGCTTTTTCATAGATGGCAACTGGAGTTTGTGCCAAAATATTGTTTTCGTCTTTGGCTGTGGTTTCATCGGTAACATCAAAATCATAAAACTCTTTTAATTGTAACAATTGAGCCAAACTCAATTTTGAAATCAATAAGGAATTTTCAGCCGCAATAACTTTTTGATGGTCTGAAGCAACTGTTGCTTTAATATCCAATAAATCCCCACGAGGAACGGATCCTGCTTTTACTAATTCTTCTGACCGAGTCAGTTGCTTTTCATTAATTGTCAATTGTTCTTGTTGCACTTTTAAATTTTCTTTGTTAAAAAGTACTTGCAAGAAAGCATTGGCAACATTTAGCGCCACATCTTCCTGCATTTTTGTCAATTGGTATTTTGCAGCAATAATTGAAAGATTAGCTTTTCGAAGGGCATTTTGATTTTGCATTCCTTTGTAAATATCAACGCCAACCCCTGCTCCAAATGAAGAATATTGGGTAGTTTGATTTCGCAAAAGTCCCGTTGTTGGGTCTTGATTTAAACCAACATTCCAGGAATGGGAAGCATTTGAATTCAAAGAAGGAATAAAATTTCCTATTGCATCTTTCTTACCAATGTCTGCCGTCTTAGTATCTAATTCGGTTTGTTTGATCGAGATATTATTATCTATGGCGTATTTTACGCATTCTTCTAAGGTCCATTTTTTAGTTTGAGCCTGAATCGACAAGCTAAACAGCAGGATAATAAAGATTGAGAAATAATTAATTTTTTTCATATATTTTGAATGAAAGCGTAGCAAAGGTACTACACAAATTTAACATTTATTTTAAAACTGAAATTCTTTTTATGCTATAAACTTAAGGTTTTGGTTCTTCTGTTTTTAAGCCCTGATTCCAAACTTTAATTTTGTCAGAAGCCTTCAATCCGCTTTTAATTTCTACATAAATTCCGTCGCTAACTCCTAGAACAAGGTCTTTTCTAACGAATTTTTGTTTGGTAGTTTCAATTTCCACGAAAGGTTTTTGTGTTTTAGTGTCAAACTGGATTAAAGCTTCCTTTATAGCCATAACTTTATCTGCTCTCTCCAAAATAATCGAAGCATTGGCACTCAATCCTGCTCTGATAAAAGTATCATCCCTATTCAATAAAGATGCTTTTATTTCGAATTGAATGGCGCCGTTTTCTGTTTTTCCTTTTGGAGCGATATCGGTCAAAACGGCATCAAACTTTTTGTTTTCAATAGCTCCAACGGTAATTTCAATTGGCAAGTTTACTTTTATTTTTCCCACTTCGGATTCATCAATTTTCCCCACGAATATCATTCGACCCACATCAGCAACACTGGCAATGGTAGTTCCTTCGTTAAAATTATTACTTTCGATTACTTGATTCCCCACTTTTACCGGAACATCAAGCACCATTCCGTTAACGGTAGAGCGAATTAAAGTATTGGCGTAATTTCCAAGACCAGAAGTAGTTCCCGTTTTTACAATATCGTAGCCTTGTTTAGAAGCGGCGTAATTCTGTTTGGCTTGTTTGTAAGCCACTTGTGCTGCGTCAAAATCATTGGCAGAAATAACTCCTTTGTCAAATAATGTTTTTTGTCTTTGGAACAATTTCTCCTGATTGTCCAAGTTTATTTTGGCGGTTTGAACTTGATTTTGAGTACTACTCAAATTCGAAACATTGGCAACCACCTTTATTTTGGCAATCAAATCTCCAGCCTTGATAGTTTGGCCAGCTTTAATATAAACGGTTTCAATAATCCCGGAAATATTGGGCTTAATTAAAACTTCTTCGTCCGGAACAATATTTCCAGTGGCAATTGTATTCTTGATAATAGTTTTAACTTCAGTTTTATCTGTTTCAAAAACAACCGGAGATTCCTGGTTTTTGGCATACAAATAATATAGCGCACCGAAAAATACTATTGCTATAAAAATTAAAATTGTTATGGTTACTCCTTTTTTCATTTTGATGGTTTTAAGCCCCTCCCCAACCCTCCCCAAAAGGGAGGGAGTCAGGACAGATTAGATATTTGTTCTTATTTTATAATTTGTTTCTTGTTTACAATTTTTATTTTCTACTCCAAAATTCCCCTTTGGGGTTAGGGGGCTTATTCCGTTCTTAATGCGTCAACAGGTTTTACTTTTATGGCCGTTTGAGCCGGAATAAATCCCGCCAACAATCCTGATCCAACTAATATAATTAAGGCAAAAAATACTACTGGTAAATCCACACTTGGATTGGCAAACATTGAGCCTTCACTAGGCATTGAATCCAAAATCTTGTTGATTACAATCAAAACCCCAGTTGCTGCTCCAATGCCTAACATTCCGGCAGAAATGGTCAAAAAGATGGCTTCCAATAATATTTGGGAACGAATAGCAGCCGGCGTTGCGCCTAATGCTCTTCGGATTCCAATTTCCTTGGTTCTTTCTTTTACCACTATCAGCATAATATTTGAAATTCCGATAACTCCTGAAAGTAAAACCAATGTTCCCACAAAATAAGCAATGAATCTAAGTATGGAAAACAACCCCAGTATTTTACTGAATTCTGCATATAAATCGAAATTTCCAATAGCTCTTTCATCATCAGGGCTTATGGTATGTCTGGATTTCATAAACTCTAAAATCTTTGGCTTTAATTCAGTAATTGAAGCATCGTCATTGGCAGTAATGGCCATCCAGCCCACTTTGTCACCAAAATTAAAAGCTTGCTGAAAAGCAGTAAAGGGAACAAAAACATTTTTTTGATCTTCTTCTGCATTGCCATTATTACCATTCGATTTTTTCTTATAAACCCCGACTACCATAAAGTTCACCCCATTGACTTTAATATAAGTTCCAATGACTTCTTCTGTTTTTTCATACAATCCATCAATTACGCCCTGACCAATTACGGCAACTTTGCGGCTCAACTTTATATCCTGATAATTTACAAAACGGCCTTTAATAATATTCATTGATTCCTGTTTAACATATTCAGGATAATCTCCATAAACGTTGAAAGCAGCAGTTTTTGTTCCTCTAACAACATTGTTTACGCCATTATGTCCGCCTAGTTGATTTCTTGGAGAAACATATAAAAGGTCTGGAAACTTTTCTTTTAATGCAGGGACATCACTGTTTTGAAAGCTGAATTGTCTAATTTTAGGGAGTCCTTTATAGGGTTTTGAAGTTCCTTGTGTCCACATAAACATGGTGTTTGTAGCCATCCCGGAAAATCCTTGTTTCACCCCATTTTCCAAACCATTTCCGGCTGCAAGTAGAATTACCAAAATAAATATTCCCCAGAAAACCCCAAAAGCAGTCAGTATCGTCCGAAATGTATTTGCGGTCAATGCTTCTAAAATTTCATCCCATTTATCTTTGTCAAACATAATTATTCGTCTCTTAGTGCTACAATAGGTCTAATTTTGGCTGCTCTGTATGCTGGAAAAAATCCAGCTAATGCCCCTGCAAATATTAATAATCCCAGAGTGGTTAATGCAATGGTAAAATCGACTTCTGGATTAAAGAAATAATCGCTTTTAATCTGCGGACCGACCAATTCCAAAAGTGCTAAACTGGACAAAAGCCCAACAAAACCAGATATGGTGGTAATAAAAATGGATTCGTGCAAAATCATTCCAACAATTGAAAGAGGCGTCGCTCCGAGTGCTTTTCTGATTCCAATTTCCTTTGTTCTTTCTTTTACTATAATCAACATAATATTGCTAACTCCAACAACTCCTGCAATGATGGTACAAATTCCGACCCACCAAAAAAACAATCGGATGTACAAATTCAAATCATAAAACTGTTTGATATTTTCTACCGTACTATTAATTCCAATGGCGCTTGTATCATCGGGAGAAACTGTATTTTTGCCTTTGAGCAATTGTGATATTCCTTCGGTAAATTTCTTTGACTCCGCCAAAGCTTCCTCATAAGTGTCTTTTTTGTTTAGAATAAAAGACATATCGGTTAATTTATCACCTCCACTACCAAAAACCTGTTGTACTGTGGTAAGAGGCAAATACGTTCTGGCTTCTTCTCGTTCTCCACCGGGATCTGTAAAAACTCCAACTACTTCAAATTTCACGTTACTAATTAAAATTTGCTCACCTACAGCATTTTTATCTTTAAATAAATCCTGTTTTAACTTTTGCCCAATAACTGCTACTTTCCGTTTATTGGTCAAATCAATACGGTTTACAAATCTTCCTTCAACAATACTGACTTTTTCAATGGCCTGATGATCTGGAGAAACTCCCTGGCAATCGTAGTTTCCAGTTTCTTTTCCATAGACAATATTCCCATTCCAAATATTAAATTTTGGACTTTTCTTGTCTATTTGTTTTTCAAATTTTTGTTTAGAAATATCAAAATCACTGTTGCGCAACTGAATCTGTCTGCCTGGATTTAATCCCTTGTATTCTTTTGTCGTTGTTCCAGCCCAAATCCAAATAACCCCTTCAGCATCATTTGCAAACTGTTTTGCTATTCCGTTTTCGAGTCCTTTCCCGGCGCCAAGAAGAATAACCAAAATAAAAATCCCAGAAGCCACAGAAGTTCCCGTGAGAAAAGTTCTCAATTTATTTTTAGCGATAGCCTCAAAAATTTCCTGCCAGCGTTCTATATTAAACATAAGAAGATGCTCTTACTTGTTCTACATATTTATCGTCGATAATTATTCCATCTTTCAAAACCACGTTTCTTTTACACATTGCAGCAATATCAGGTTCGTGGGTTACAATCAAAATGGTTTTTCCTTCGTCATTTATTCCTTGGATTAACTCCATTACTTCATAAGAAGTCACGGTGTCCAAAGCTCCTGTCGGCTCATCGGCCAAAAGCACTTTAGGGTTTGATGCTAATGCTCGAGCTATTGCTACACGCTGTTTTTGTCCACCAGAAAGTTCACTTGGAAGGTGATGCGAATGCGATGCCAAGCCCACTTTTTCAAGATATTTCATTGCAATTTCGTTGCGTTCTTTTCTTTTTATTCCTTTGTAATACAAAGGCATTGCCACATTATCCAAGGCAGACTTATAATTGATTAAATTGAAAGATTGGAAAACAAAACCCAGAAACTGGTTTCGGTATTTTGAAGCTATAGTTTCGTTAAGATTTTTGACCGGCAGTTTATCCAAAATATAATCGCCAGAATCAGCTTCATCCAGAATTCCAAGAATATTAAGCAATGTAGATTTCCCCGAACCGGAAGACCCCATAATGGCGACCAACTCTCCTTCTTTGATGTTGAAATTGATTCCCTTTAGCACGTGCAATTCAGAACCTCCTACATTATACGATTTATGTAAATCTTTAATCTCAATCATATCTACTTGAATTAGAAAAAAATATTAATTATTTTGGAAAGAAAACAGTACTAAAAAAACGTTAATAGTCTTACTTCTAAAATGAATAAGACTTATCTATGTTGAAAATGTTACAGTTTATCCAAAAAATATATTTGTTTTATTAATTTTGCCTTTTCAAACCAAAATAAAATGCTAAAATTCTTTCCTATTCTAATTGTTTTCCTGATTTCGAGTTGTTCTACTTCCAATAAAATAGCGGCGCTAAAACCAGAACCAGACAACGCCAGCCCATTAGTTTATGAAACCACTCCTTCCTTTATTAATTTGCCCATTAGCGTAAAACTAAAGGATGTCGAAAATCAAACTAATACGCTTTTGAATGGATTAATTTTTGAAGATAATGACATCGAAGACGATGATATTGAGATGAAAATTTGGAAATTAGCTCCCATTTCTATCAGCAATGAAAACGGAAAAGTGAAAACAATTTTACCTTTGAAAGTTTTGTTCAAATATAGAATTGGAACAAAAACTTTAGGAGTTGAATTGTATAATACTAAGGAATTCAATCTTAATGGAGTCGTAACTTTGATGAGCGATGTGTCTTTAACTAATTGGAAACTCAACACCAAAACCGAACTGAAATCATTAGATTGGAACGAAAGCCCCACGATGGTTGTCTTTGGAAAAAATGTTCCCGTTACTTATCTTATGAATCCAGCAATCAAGATTTTCAGGTCTAAAATTGAAAAAAAGATTGATGCAGCCATTGAGAAATCTATGGATTTCAAACCTAATGTTTTGGCTGCTTTAGAGAAAATATGTACTCCTTTTCAAATGAGTGAAGCTTATGAAAGTTGGCTCCGAATTGTTCCTGTTGAAATTTATTCGACTAATGCCAAACTCAAAAACGACACTTTTTTGATGGAAATGGGAATGAAATGTACCATGGAAACTTTGATTGGAAAACAACCGGAATCAAAATTCGACGCTTCTAAAATAGTCTTAAAACCAGTAACCAAAATACCTAACCAGATTACGGCAAATATAGCGGCAGTTTCAACTTTTGCTGAAGCTTCAAAAATAATGACCAAGAATTTTGCCGGACAGGAATTTGGTTCTGGAAGCAAGAAAGTAAAAGTTCAAAAGGTGGACATTTGGCACAAAGACGGAAAAATGGTGATTGCTTTGGACGTCCTAGGAACTGTAAACGGAACCATCTATTTGACGGGATTTCCTCAATATAATGAGCAAACGAAAGAGCTGTTTTTTGATAAACTTGATTATGCATTGGACACCAAAAGTAAATTAATGCGAACTGCGAACTGGCTTGCACAAGGACTAGTTTTAAGAAAAATTCAGGAGAGTTGCCGCTATTCTATTATTCCAAATTTAGAAGAAGGAAAACAAAATATGATGGTGTATCTGAAAAATTATTCGCCATTGCCCGGCGTTTTTGTCAATGGTAAAATGGATGATATTCAATTCCAGAAAATTCAATTGACAAACAAAGCCATCATTGCCTTTATAAAAGTAAATGGAACTGTAAATGTTGCTGTGGATGGGTTGAAGTAATTTAAGGTACTTGGTTTTAGGTATTGGGTAAAGGGATTATTCCTGCTTTTTCTTCTTTTTCATTCGGTAAATATAATACCCAATTCCACCCACAAGTAAATACGGAATCACCATCAAATAAACGATACCATCATTTACGGCTTGTGCTTGTGCTTTATTTCCTTCGCCAGCCAAAGCCGCACGACACATTGCACATTGGGCATTTGCTGAAATTTGAAAAAATAAAAACCATATTACCAGAATCCATTTTCCGAAATCTGAAATCTGAAATCTGAAATCTGAAGTTTTTCTAGTAAACATAATAAGGTGAAATCATTAAATAAACTATAACGCCAGTAACGGCAACGTAAAGCCAAATTGGAAACGTAATTTTCGCAATTTTTTTATGTTTGTCAAATTTTTCAGCCAGAGCACGAACATAAGTTATCAAAACCAAAGGAATAACTGCGACTGACAAGATAATATGTGTTATTAAAATGAAAAAATAGATTGGTCTAATTATTCCCTCTCCACCAAATTTTGTCGAATCCGAAGTCATGTGATAGGCTACATACATTACTAAAAATGCAACTGAAAGAGCAATTGCAGTTGTCATGAATTGTTCGTGAAGTTTTCTTTTTCCGTTTTTAATAGCCAATACTCCGGCAATCAAAACTATAGCTGTTATTCCATTTATAGTAGCATAAATTGGCGGAAGAAACGAAAGTGGCTCAACATTATATCCAAAATCTTTTAGTTTGACACTAAAAAGTATTGCAACCACAACTGGGATTAAGATCGAAACAATTATTATAAACTTGCTGAATTTTTTTTCTAATGAATTATCTTCCATTATTCTTTTAATAAAATTGCTATGTCTTGTTGAATGTCTCTTACTCCTTTTTTATCTAAACCATCATAATATAAAATTGGGTTTCCATAATCGTCTTTTCGGCAACGAATATCTCCATTTTTATCAATCAGGGCAAACAATCCCGAATGTTCAAAACCACCTTTTGCTTTGTTATTTTCACCTGCATAAAGATTAAAACCTTTGTTTGACAAATCCAAAATATAAGTTCTGTCACCTGTAAGGAAATTCCAATTCGAAGATTTTACACCCAATAATTCCCGATGCGCTTTCAAAACAGCTGGAGTATCGTGTTCTGGATCAATAGAAATAGAAACTTGTCCAAAATTAGGATTGCCAAAGAAAGTATTTTCAATTACCAACATACTTTGATTCATTTTTGGACAA
The DNA here is from genome assembly GCA_022758945.1 of Lentimicrobium sp. Lineage (GTDB taxonomy): Bacteria > Bacteroidota > Bacteroidia > Flavobacteriales > Flavobacteriaceae > Flavobacterium. The sequence continues at coordinate 19,333 of JAEMQE010000247.1, forward strand.
ATAGACGGACAAGTCGTAAAGAAAAATTCCAGAACAAATACTTTGCCTTTGTAAGTTTCATTGTTAATCTTGATGTTGTCTTGGTTTACCAATTCAAATTTTGGAGCTGGACCAATTTTAGTCAATTTTTCGCCTTCACTCGATGAATTTGAAACTTTGTCCAATCGATCTCCTTTTACAGTTTCATTATTCTGTATTCTGTCGATTATTTTTGGAATCGCATAAATTCCAAAGACTAAAATAATAAATGAAATCCCGATGTATGATTTGTTTTTAAGCATTATTTCTAAAATTTAAAGTTGTTTTGTGGCATTATGGTTTTTCTTGAGAGCCGCGCGATATTCATAAAGAATAACCCTGAAATCATCCAGCATTTCGTTACTCAATTCAGCAGGATGAAAGGTATTATAACCTTCTTTATATCCTTTTTTTTCTTTTCTTCCTCTGAGGTTTCTTTCTTTGTCAAGGATATACACGTTTGGAGTTCCCAAATCTGCATCCAATTTTCCAACGAGTTTTAATTGCGAATAATAAGCCGTGATTTCTTCTGGCGAAGTAAATACGAAATGCCATTGGCTAACATCTGTAAATGCTCCCAAAGCATCAACAATTTTTTGAGCATCAGCTTCTGTTCCCAAAGGGCAAATAACCACAAATTGCAAATCTTTGAAAGTATGGTATTGCTGATAAATTTTTTCATTCAGATTGAAAAAATTACCGCGGTTTTTCAAAATATTGGAACCTGAAAAGCCAAGAATTGTTATTTTATCGTTGAGACTGACTTTCTCATTTTTCAGGGATTTCCAATTTCCAAAATCGGCAACTTTAGGGGTAATTGTCGGTAATTTCGTGAAACTATTTATTCCCGATGCAAAAAACAGATACGCAACAATTGGCAAAACAAAAAGGATGAAGAGAACAATATTCTTTTTCATAGGTTAGGAATAAATTTAAAGTACAAAAATAAAAAAAGGCACGCAATGCGCACCTTCTTTTTGAATTAATATCTTGTTAAAAATTCCATTTGATTGTGGAGTTTTTAAAAACTTCGAAAATATAATTTCCTTCAGTCAAAAGGATGAAAAGCAAATAGATTACCAAAAAAATTAATGGTAAAATGACTGCATATCTTAAAACAGATTTCTCTCCTTCCATGTGCATGAAAGCATACACAATATAATAAGCTTTAACCAAGGTCAAAATGATAAATAACCAGTTTAACAAGTTCAAGCCCAAAAAATTATTCATGTGTAAAAATTCAGGCTTTGTAATCCCGAAAAACACCTCAACGGTTGTTATTAAAGACAATATTCCAAAGACTGTCCAAATTCTTTTTGTATTAGATACGTGCTCGTGTGCCATAATATAAATTTTTGTAAATTAAACTAGATAGAAAACGGTGAATACAAATACCCAAACTAAATCCACAAAGTGCCAATATAGTCCCACTTTTTCTACCATTTCATAACTTTTTCTTTTCTCGTAAGTTCCAAGAATCACATTAAAAAATATGATACAATTTATAACAACTCCTGAGAATACGTGGAAACCGTGAAAACCTGTAATAAAGAAAAAGAAATCAGCAAATAACTTGCTTCCGTATTCATTTCTGGTCAGATTAGCACCTTCAACAACTAAACTTGCATCTTTCAAACGCAATTCTGATTCAGCTCTAGTAAGAATTGTTTTTTTCTTATTAGCATCAATCTTTTCAGTTCTAACCAATAAATCCGGATGCGATTTGAAACCTGCTTGAACTTCAGCAACAGAATATTCTGGTAAAGTAGCTTCGTCCATAAACCATCTTCCTTTATTTCGAGTCAATTGTTCTCTTTCTTCTGGCAAAGTTGCTGCAAAACTTTCAAGAGCAACTCTGTTTCCCTCTTTATCCACAAACTGAAGTAAACTTCCTCCTTTTGTTTCAACAGCGCCATATTCTCCTTTGATGAAGTTTTTCCATTCCCAAGCTTGTGAGCCTACGAATATCAAACCTCCAATGATGGTTAAGAACAAATAAACGGCTACTTTATCTTTTTTCATTTGGTGTCCGGCATCAACGGCAAGAACCATTGTTACGGATGAAAAAATCAAAATAAAAGTCATAAATGCTACATAAAGCATGGGCTGAGGATTGCCGTGCATAAACGGAACGTGCGTAAACACCTCATCGGCTAAAGGCCAAGTTTCAATAAATTTAAATCTTGAAAAACCATAAGCTGCAAGAAATCCTGAGAATGTTAAAGCATCTGATATGATAAAAAACCACATCATTAATTTGCCATAACTTGCTCCCATTGGCTCATTGCCGCCTCCCCAAATTTTTCCTCCACTATTTTCAGTAGTAACTGTCTCCATAAAAGTCATTCGTTAAAAAGTTTTCAAATCTACAATTTTTTCTTATTTAACGAAATATAAAAATA
>JAEMQE010000023.1 GCA_022758945.1 Lentimicrobium sp.
TTCTCCAATGGCTTTCAACAATCTTTTGGCATGTTGCGGAGTCAAGACTATTCTTGATTTCACTTTGGCTTTAGGAATACCAGGCATGATAGATACAAAATCCAACACAAACTCCGATGAGGAATGGTTGATTATTGCCAAATTGGAATAAATCCCTTCGGCAGTTTTTTCATCCAACTCAATATCGAGTTGTCCTTGTTGTGGTTTTTGATTGTTCATGTCTTAATATATATATTCTTCTTTACTTGCCATCATTTCATTGTAATCTTCATTTGAACCTACAATAGTATTGTCATATTCTCTCATACCGGTTCCGGCAGGAATTCTATGACCTACAATTACATTTTCTTTCAATCCTTCTAAGTAATCGATTTTACCTGCTACGGCAGCTTCGTTCAATACCTTAGTGGTTTCCTGGAATGATGCAGCCGAGATAAACGATTTCGTTTGAAGCGATGCTCTCGTGATCCCTTGCAATACCGGAGTAGCTGTTGCTGTGATTACATCACGTGCCACAACAAGATTTTTATCAGTACGTTTCAATAGTGAGTTTTCATCACGCAATTCACGAGGAGAAATAATCTGACCTGGTTTCAATGTACTTGAATCTCCAGCGTCTTCAACCACTTTCATTCCGTATAATTTATCATTTTCAACGATAAAATCTTTGGTATGAATCAATTGTTCTTCTAGGAATAAAGTATCTCCAGGATCTTGAACTCTTACTTTACGCATCATTTGACGTATTACTACTTCAAAGTGTTTGTCGTTTATTTTTACCCCTTGCAAACGATATACTTCCTGAATTTCGTTTACCAAGTACTGTTGAACAGCAGCTGGACCTTGAATTCTTAAAATATCTTCTGGAGTGACCGCACCGTCAGACAATGGTACACCTGCTCTTACAAAGTCGTTTTCTTGAACTAATATTTGACTAGAAAGTTTAACTAAATATTTCTTAACCTCCCCAAATTTAGATTCGATAACAATCTCACGGTTTCCTCTTTTGATTTTTCCAAAAGAAACCACACCGTCGATTTCAGAAACGACTGCTGGGTTTGAAGGGTTACGGGCTTCAAGCAACTCAGTAATTCTTGGCAAACCTCCTGTAATATCCCCTGATTTAGAAGAACGACGTGGAATTTTAACCAATACTTTACCTGCTTTAATTTTCTCACCATTTTCAACCATCAAGTGGGCTCCAACTGGTAAGTTATAAGAACGAATTAATTCGCCATCTTTTCCGTAAACCAATAAAGTAGGAATCAATTTTTTATTTCTAGCTTCGGAAATCACTTTTTCTTGGAAACCAGTTTGCTCATCAATTTCAACCATGAATGATTGACCTTGCTCTAAATCTTCGTAAGCAATTTTACCCGTGAATTCAGAAACAATAACTCCATTATATGGATCCCATTTACACACTGGAGTTCCTTTTGCCACGGATTGACCATCTTTGACAAATATGCTAGAACCATAAGGAATATTGTTTGTACTTAATAGAATTCCTGTTTTTTCATCAATCAATTTCAATTCCGTAGAACGAGAAACTACGATATCTACAGCATTTCCTTCATTATCTTCACCTTTAACAGTTTTCAAATCTTCAATTTCAATTTTTCCACCAAATCTAGTAACGATACTTGATTCTTCTGAAATTCCTCCCGCAACCCCACCAACGTGGAATGTACGCAAAGTCAGCTGCGTACCTGGCTCTCCAATGGATTGAGCTGCTATTACACCAACCGCTTCTCCTTTTTGAGTCATTTTTCCGGTAGCTAAATTTCTACCGTAACATTTAGCACAAATACCTTTTGTAGCTTCGCAAGTTAATGGAGAACGAACCTCTAATTTTTCTATAGGAGAAGCCTCTATCAATTTGACATAAGCTTCTGTAATTTCCTCACCTGCTTCCAATATTAACTCATTAGTCAACGGATTGATTACATCTTGCAATGCTACACGACCTAAGATTCTTTCGCCTAAAGTTTCCACTATTTCTTCGTTCTTTTTCAATGCTGAAACTTCAACACCTCTCAAAGTACCACAATCTACTGTGTTTACAATTACATCTTGTGAAACGTCGTGCAATCTTCTGGTTAAATAACCCGCATCAGCCGTTTTCAAAGCCGTATCCGCAAGACCTTTACGAGCACCGTGAGTAGAAATAAAGTACTCCAAAATCGAAAGACCTTCTTTAAAGTTAGAAAGAATTGGATTTTCGATAATTTCACCACCACCTGCGGTAGATTTTTTTGGTTTAGCCATCAATCCACGCATACCGGTTAGCTGACGAATTTGTTCTTTGGAACCCCTCGCTCCAGAATCAAGCATCATAAATACTGAGTTGAAACCTTGTTGGTCTTCTCTAATATTTTTCATAGCTGCTTCTGTAAGCTGAGCATTGGTAGATGTCCATACGTCAATAACTTGGTTATAACGTTCGTTATTGGTAATAAGACCCATATTGTAATTAGCAGAAATACCCTCGACTTGCTCTCTGGCATCCGCAATTAATTTAGGTTTCTGATCAGGGATTCTAATATCACCCAATGAGAATGACAATCCACCTTTGAAGGCAAATTTATACCCCATATCTTTCATATTGTCCAAAAAGGCAGCTGTTGTAGGCACATTGGTCACGCTCAAAACGTGTCCGATAATGTCTCTCAAGTTTTTCTTGGTCAATACATCGTTAATATAACCTGCAGCTTCTGGAACCACTTCATTAAATAAAATACGTCCCGCTGTTGTTTCTATGATTTTGTAAACTAAATCACCATTTTCGTTAAAGTCTTTGGCGCGAATTTTTACTCGAGCATTTAATTCTAATTGACCTTCATTCAAGGCGATATTTACTTCTTCGGCAGAATAAAATGTTAAGCCTTCGCCTAAAATTTTGTGCTCAGGAGTGGACAAACGCTCTTTGGTCATATAATATAGACCAAGTACCATGTCTTGAGAAGGTACGGTAATCGGAGCACCATTGGCAGGATTCAAGATATTGTGTGAAGCCAACATTAATAATTGTGCTTCCAAAATAGCTTCTGGTCCTAACGGCAAGTGAACTGCCATCTGATCCCCATCAAAATCCGCATTAAACGCAGTACAAACCAAAGGGTGCAATTGGATTGCTTTTCCTTCAATTAATTTGGGTTGGAATGCTTGAATACCCAAACGGTGCAAAGTAGGAGCACGATTCAGCATGATTGGGTGTCCTTTGATAACATTTTCAAGAATATCCCAAACTACTGGCTCTTTTTTGTCTATTATCTTTTTGGCAGATTTAACTGTTTTTACAATTCCTCTTTCTATCAATTTACGGATCACAAAAGGTTTGTATAATTCAGCTGCCATATCTTTTGGAATACCACATTCGAACAATTTCAATTCTGGTCCAACAACAATTACCGAACGAGCAGAATAATCCACACGTTTTCCTAGCAAGTTTTGACGGAAACGACCTTGTTTTCCTTTAAGGGAATCTGAAAGTGATTTCAACGGACGGTTTGATTCTGTTTTTACAGCCGATGCTTTACGAGTATTATCGAAAAGTGAATCAACCGATTCTTGCAACATACGTTTTTCGTTTCGCAAGATTACTTCTGGAGCTTTAATCTCCATCAATCGTTTCAAACGGTTGTTACGTATAATTACACGACGGTATAAATCATTCAAATCTGAAGTAGCAAAACGACCTCCATCTAGTGGCACCAAAGGACGCAATTCTGGTGGAATAACAGGAATCACTTTCATAATCATCCATTCTGGACGATTCTCACGATTCAAGTTAGACTCACGGAATGATTCTACAACTTGCAATCTTTTTAATGCTTCAGTTTTACGCTGTTTAGACGTTTCATTGTTAGCCGAGTGACGCAATTCATAAGACAAAGCATCTAAATCGATACGAGCCAATAAATCCATAATACACTCTGCTCCCATTTTGGCAACAAATTTATTAGGATCAAAATCGTCTAAATATTGGTTGTCGGCAGGAAGTGTATCTAATATATTCAAATATTCTTCTTCTGTCAAGAAATCTAATCTATTTACTGGTTCTCCTTCTGGAGTTTTAGCAATACCGGCTTGGATAACAACGTATCTTTCATAATAGATAATCATATCTAATTTCTTAGAAGGAAGACCTAAAATGTATCCAATTTTATTTGGAAGAGAACGGAAATACCAGATGTGAGCAATTGGCACAACAAGGTTGATGTGTCCTACTCTGTCTCTACGTACTTTTTTCTCAGTAACTTCAACACCACAACGGTCACAGATGATCCCTTTGTAGCGAATTCTTTTATATTTACCACAAGCACATTCAAAATCTTTTACTGGTCCGAAAATACGTTCGCAGAAAAGACCGTCACGTTCCGGTTTGTGAGTTCTGTAGTTGATAGTTTCTGGTTTCAACACTTCACCTCTTGATTCTTTCAAGATAGATTCAGGAGAAGCTAGTCCTATCGAAATTTTGTTGAATCTTTTTACAGGATTCTTATCTTTATTATTATTTCTAGTATTCATCATAGTTTTTACTATTGATTTATTTGCAATTAAAAATTGATTTTGTACAGTTGTAACATTGTTACTTTTCTGTCTCCTCGGATTACTTCTCTAAACTTCAACTAATTTTGAAGTGCTAATTATACGGTTGTATAAAAAATCGGAACGGGTTACGGGTATAAATCCTAAAAACTCTTATAAATGAGTAATCAGCTTTCAGGCATTGCTACCTGAAAACTGAATACTGAAAACTTTTTTATTCTTCTAAACGAATGTCTAATCCAAGACCTTTCAATTCATGCATCAATACATTGAATGATTCTGGTAATCCTGGTTCTGGCATAGATTCACCCTTAACGATTGCTTCGTAAGTTTTGGCTCTACCAATAACGTCATCCGATTTCACTGTCAATATTTCACGAAGTGTACTTGATGCTCCATAAGCCTCAAGTGCCCAAACCTCCATCTCTCCGAAACGCTGACCTCCAAATTGAGCTTTACCACCCAATGGTTGTTGTGTAATTAATGAGTATGGTCCTATTGAACGTGCGTGCATTTTATCGTCAACCATGTGACCTAATTTCAACATATAGATAACTCCAACGGTTGCTTTTTGTGCAAATCGTTCTCCTGTTCCTCCATCGTATAGATAAGTATGCCCAAAACGTGGCACTCCAGCTTCATCAGTCAAAGCATTGATTTCGTCTAGAGAAGCACCATCAAAAATTGGAGTAGCAAATTTTCTACCCAAATTCATTCCAGCCCAACCTAAAACAGTCTCATAAATTTGACCAATGTTCATACGTGAAGGTACTCCAAGTGGATTCAACACAATATCAACAGGCGTTCCGTCTTCCAAGAAAGGCATATCTTCGTGACGAACAATACGAGCAACAATACCTTTGTTACCGTGACGTCCCGCCATTTTATCCCCAACTTTCAATTTACGTTTTTTGGCAACATATACTTTAGCCAATTTCAAAATTCCTGAAGGCAATTCATCTCCAACAGTAATGGTGAATTTCTCTCTACGCAATGCTCCTTGTAAATCGTTCAACTTAATTTTATAGTTATGAATTAAATCATTCACCATAGTATTCGTTGTGTCATCGGCAACCCATTGACCAGTACTCAAGTGAGCAAAATCTTCAACAGCATAAAGCATTTTTTGAGTGTATTTTTTACCTTTTGGTAAAACTTCTTCACCCAAATCATTCATTACACCCTGAGATGTTTTACCGTTTACGATTAAGAAAAGTTTCTCTACTAATTTGTCTTTTAATTCAACAAATTTAGTTTCGAATTCAATTTCCAAAGCGCCTAAAGCATCTTTATCTTGAGTACGTTTACGTTTATCTTTTACTGCTCTTGCGAACAACTTTTTGTCTAAAACAACACCGTGCAAAGATGGAGAAGCTTTCAATGAAGCATCTTTCACATCACCTGCTTTATCCCCGAAGATGGCACGAAGCAATTTCTCTTCAGGAGTAGGATCTGATTCCCCTTTTGGCGTAATTTTTCCGATAAGAATGTCACCAGGTTTAACCTCGGCACCAATTCTAATCATACCATTTTCATCTAAATCTTTAGTAGCTTCTTCAGAAACGTTAGGAATATCATTTGTCAATTCTTCGTTACCTAATTTAGTATCTCTCACCTCTAATGAATAATCATCAACGTGAATAGAGGTAAAAATATCGTCACGAACTACTTTTTCAGAAATAACAATCGCATCCTCGAAGTTGTATCCTTTCCAAGGCATAAACGCCACTTTTAGGTTACGACCTAAAGCTAATTCACCATTTTGGGTAGCATAACCTTCCGATAATACTTGTCCAAGAACCACTCTATCTCCTTTTCTTACGATAGGTTTCAAGTTGATACTGGTACTTTGATTGGTTTTTCTAAATTTAATTAGATTGTATGTTTTTTCATCTTCATCAAAACTTACCATTCTTTCTTCTTCAGAACGATCGTATTTGATAGTGATGATATTAGCATCTACGTATTCAACAGTTCCAGGTCCTTCAGCATTGATCAAAACTCTAGAATCCGACGCTACTTGACGCTCTAAACCTGTTCCAACAATTGGAGCTTCTGGACGTAACAATGGTACGGCTTGACGCATCATGTTAGATCCCATCAAGGCTCTATTCGCATCATCATGTTCCAAGAAAGGAATCAACGAGGCTGAAATCGAAGCAATTTGATTTGGAGCAACGTCAGCATAATCCACTTTCAAAGGACTAATTACTGGGAAATCACCTTCTTGACGTGCAATTACGTTTTCGGCTAGGATTTTTCCAGTAGCATCCATTTCAATGTTTGCCTGAGAAATCATCATTCCTTCTTCTTCCTCAGCGCTCAAGTAAACCGGAGTTGAAACTAAGTCAACAACACCTTTAGTTACTTTACGATATGGTGTTTCGATGAAACCCATTCCGTTAACTTTAGCATAAACACCAAGAGAGGAAATCAAACCAATGTTTGGTCCCTCTGGAGTTTCAATCGGACATAAACGTCCGTAGTGCGTATAGTGAACGTCACGAACTTCAAATCCTGCTCTTTCTCTCGAAAGTCCACCTGGTCCAAGTGCAGATAATCTTCTTTTGTGCGTAATCTCAGCCAATGGATTCGTTTGATCCATAAATTGAGACAACTGGTTGGTACCAAAGAAAGAGTTGATTACTGATGATAATGTTTTAGCATTAATCAAATCGATTGGTGTAAACACCTCGTTATCTCTAACGTTCATTCTCTCACGAATGGTTCTTGCCATACGAGCCAAACCAACACCAAATTGTTGAGACAATTGTTCTCCAACTGTACGAACACGACGGTTTGACAAGTGATCGATATCATCAATATCTGCTTTCGCATTGATTAATTCGATCAAATATTTTACTATGGTGATGATGTCTTCTTTGGTAAGCACTTGCTTTTCCATTGGAGTATCAAGACCCAGTTTTTTGTTTATTCTATAACGACCTACTTCACCTAAGTTGTAACGTTGGTCAGAGAAAAATAATTTATCTATGATACCACGAGCAGTTTCTTCATCAGGCGGTTCTGCGTTACGCAATTGTCTGTAAATGTGCTCAACGGCTTCTTTTTCAGAATTGGTTGGATCTTTTTGTAATGTGTTGTGAATGATAGAATAATCAACGGCATTACTATCTTCTTTGTGCAACAAAATAGATTTAACGTTAGAATCGATGATTTCTTCTACATTATCTTTGTCGATAACGGTATCTCTATCAAGGATAATTTCGTTACGTTCGATAGAAACAACTTCGCCAGTATCTTCATCAACGAAATCTTCGTGCCAAGTGTTCAAAACACGTGCAGCTAACCTTCTACCAATATATTTTTTAAGTCCTGTTTTAGACACTTTAATTTCCTCTGCTAGATCGAAAATTTCAAGGATATCCTTATCTCTTTCGAAACCAATAGCCCGGAATAAAGTAGTTACAGGTAATTTTTTCTTTCTGTCGATATAAGCGTACATTACGCTGTTGATATCGGTTGAAAATTCTATCCAAGAACCTTTGAAAGGAATTACTCTGGCAGAATATAGTTTTGTTCCATTGGCATGGAATGATTGTCCAAAGAAAACCCCTGGAGAACGGTGCAATTGCGAAACAACAACACGCTCGGCGCCATTGATTACGAAAGTACCTGAAGGAGTCATATAAGGAATTGTGCCAAGATAAACATCTTGAACAATAGTTTCAAAATCTTCGTGCTCTGGATCAGTACAATATAGTTTCAATCTCGCTTTTAAAGGCACACTATACGTAAGCCCTCTTTCGATACATTCTTGAATTGTATAACGCGGAGGATCTACAAAATAGTCAAGAAATTCCAATACAAAGTTATTCCTTGTATCTGTAATTGGGAAGTTTTCCATGAAGGTGTTGTACAACCCTTCGTCGCCTCTTTCGTCAGATTTAGTTTCCAATTGGAAGAAATCTTTAAACGATTTAACCTGAACATCCAGAAAATCTGGATATTGCGGTATGTTTTTTGTGGAGGCAAAATTCAATCTTTCAGTCTGATTTGTTATCATCAATGGACAAAATTTTGATTAAAAAAAAGTAATTTTTTTGTGTAAAACACGGGGTAATCTATACTTTCTTTTTACAATCAACACCTCTAAAAAATGAACCAAGTTCGCTCATTTCTGTCTTCGTATTGATCAAAAGTTTTTTCGTATTATACGCTCTTTAAGAAAAAATTAAGAGTGTAATTAATTATACGAAAAATGGTTTAGGCCATTGGATTCGTATCCAAGACCTAAACCTAATTCTCTAAAGCGGGTTGAATTATTTTAATTCAACAACAGCTCCAGCTTCTTCTAAAGATTTTTTAAGACCTTCAGCCTCATCTTTAGAAACACCTTCTTTAACGTTACTTGGAGCGCTGTCCACTACATCTTTAGCTTCTTTAAGACCTAAACCTGTAAGTTCTTTTACCATTTTCACAACAGCTAATTTAGAAGGACCTGCTTCTTTTAATACTACTGTAAATTCAGTTTGAACTTCTTCAGCTACTGCATCTCCACCACCTGAAACAACTACTGCTGCAGCTGCTGGTTCGATACCATACTCGTCTTTTAATATTGTTGCTAATTCGTTAACTTCTTTTACTGTTAGGTTAACTAATTGTTCTGCGAATTGTTTCAAATCTGCCATTTTTTCTATCGTTTTAAAATGATTTGTAAAATATTATTGTTTATTGTGCGCGTTTTAATGCACTTAATTCAAACTAAATAGTAGTTTAATTAAGCAACCTCTTCGATATTTGCGAATTGGTTTTGAAGAGCAGAAATAACTCTTTGGGCTGGTGATTGAAGTAATCCAATGATTTCGCCGATAAGTTCTTCTTTCGATTTGATAGTTGCCAAAGCATCTAATTGATCGTCTCCAATATAAACTTCTGCATTGATGTAAGCCCCTTTTAAAATTGGCTTAGCATTCTTTTTGCGGAAATCTTTGATTATTTTTCCAGGTGCGTTAGCCACATCTGCAATAAAAATAGCGCTGTTACCTGTCAATACAGATGGTAAATCACCATAATCATTAGCCGAAGCTTCCATTGCTTTTGCAAGCAAAGTATTTTTAACTACCTCTAATTTTATACCTGCTTTAAAGCAAGCTCTTCTCAAGTTTGAAGTTGTTTCTGCGTTTAATCCAGAAATATCAGATACATAAATAATATTTGTACCAGCTAACTGTGCAGTTAAATCTTCAATCGCGATTGATTTTTCTTCTCTAGTCATACTAAAAATTTTTAACTACCAATTATACTGCTTTAGGATCCAATGCAATTGCAGGACTCATCGTGCTAGTTAGGTAAATACTTTTGATGTAAGTTCCTTTAGCCGCAGTTGGTTTAAGTTTGATTAATGTTTGAATAATTTCGTGAGCGTTATCTACAATTTTATCAGCATCGAAAGAGATTCTTCCAATTCCTGCATGTATGATACCAGTTTTGTCCACTTTAAAGTCGATTTTACCAGCTTTAACTTCTAGAACTGCTTTTGCAACATCCATAGTTACAGTACCAGTCTTTGGGTTAGGCATTAAACCTCTAGGTCCTAAAATACGACCTAATGGACCTAATTTTCCCATAACACTTGGCATAGTGATAATTACATCAACATCTGTCCAACCATCTTTAATTTTTTGTAAATATTCGTCAAGACCTACATAGTCTGCTCCTGCTTCTTTAGCTTCCGCTTCTTTGTCTGGAGTAACCAATGCCAATACTTTTACGTCTTTACCTGTTCCATGAGGTAATGCTACCACACCTCTAACCATTTGATTCGCTTTTCTTGGATCTACACCCAAACGTACTGCGATATCAACCGACTCATCAAATTTTGCAGAAGCAACCTCTTTTATTAATGCCGCAGCATCTTTTAAAGAGTATAATTTGTTCTTTTCAATTTTTGAAGCAGCCTCTTTTTGCTTTTTTGTCAATTTTGCCATGTCTTACGCTTGTTTTAGAGGAGAATCTCCTGTTACAGTTATACCCATAGATCTAGCTGTTCCTGCGATCATGCTCATAGCAGACTCGATTGTGAATGCATTTAAATCAACCATCTTGTCTTCCGCAATTGCTTTAATAACATCCCAAGTAACGCTAGCTACTTTCTTACGATTTGGTTCTCCTGAACCAGATTTAAGCTTTGCTGCATCCATTAATTGAACAGCAGCAGGTGGTGTTTTTACAACAAAATCGAAAGATTTGTCTTTATACACTGTAATTTGCACTGGGCAAACTTTACCTGGTTTATCTTGGGTTCTAGCATTAAATTGCTTACAGAATTCCATGATATTAACACCAGCAGCACCTAAAGCAGGTCCAACCGGTGGCGACGGGTTCGCAGCACCTCCCTTAACTTGTAGTTTAACTACTTTACTAATCTCTTTAGCCATTTTTTTAAAAATTTAACACATTAACATTGGAAGCGAAAATGTGACTTATTATATATGTAACAAAAATTATACTTTTTCAACTTGCATAAACCCTAATTCCAATGGGGTTTTTCTTCCGAAAATTTTCACCATCACTTCTAGTTTACGCTTTTCTTCATTAATTTTCTCAACCGTTCCATTGAAACCGTTGAAAGGACCATCAATAACCTTAATAGTTTCACCTAAATTGAATGGGATAGCACGAGTATCGGTATTTACAGCCAATTCATCTACTTTACCTAACATCCTGTTTACTTCAGAAAGTCGTAATGGTACTGGCTCTCCACCTTTTATTTCACCTAAAAACCCAATTACACTTGTTATAGACTTAATAATATGAGGAATTTCTCCAATCAGGTTTGCTTCAATCATTACATAACCAGGGAAATAAACTTTATCCTTGATTATTTTTTTTCCTTCTTTTACAGTAACTATCTTTTCAGTAGGAACCAGAACTTGTGAAACATAATCACCCATCCCTAATCTTGCGATTTCGGTTTCGATGTAGGCTTTCACTTTATTCTCTTGCCCACTTACTGCACGAACGACGTACCATTTTTTCATATTATTATCTGCCATAACAAAAAATTATGCTTTTAACCAATTAAAAAAACCAGCCAATGTCTTTGCGAAAAGCTCATCTACTCCCCAAGTTGCTAAAGCAAATATTACGGAGAAAAGAGCAACAACAATCGTCAGACGTTGTACTTCGGACCATTCTGGCCAAGTTACATTTGATCTTAATTCTTCAAATGCTTCTGCTATGTAATTAACAACTTTTGTCATTATGATTTATTTTTATGGCACGGGCGGAGGGATTCGAACCCCCATCAACGGTTTTGGAGACCGCTATTCTACCCTTGAACTACGCCCGTTCGTTAAAAACCAGTTCCGATAGCTATCGGAACTGGTTTTATAAACTTTTATATATTACTATAGAATTTCAGTTACCTGACCTGCACCTACAGTTCTACCACCTTCACGGATAGCAAAACGTAAACCTACATTCATTGCAATTGGGCTCAATAAAGCTACTTCAATAGTTAAGTTGTCCCCTGGAATCACCATCTCTACACCTGCTGGCAAAGTGATAACTCCAGTTACGTCAGTTGTACGAACGTAAAACTGTGGACGGTAGTTATTATGAAATGGTGTGTGACGACCACCTTCTTCTTTTTTCAAGATATAAACCTCAGCTTTAAAGTGATTGTGTGGTTTTACTGATCCTGGTTTGATAATAACCATTCCACGTTTGATGTCAGATTTGTCAACACCACGCAACAATAAACCTACGTTATCTCCAGCTTCACCTCTATCAAGGATTTTACGGAACATTTCAACTCCAGTAACTGTAGAAGTTAATTTTTCAGCTCCCATACCAATGATTTCAACAGGATCTCCTGTGTTTGCAATACCTGTTTCGATACGACCTGTAGCAACAGTTCCACGACCAGTAATTGTAAATACATCTTCAACCGGCATTAAGAAAGGTTTTGCAATATCACGAACTGGTTCTTGAATCCAGCTATCACAAGCTTCCATTAATTCTAAAATTTTTGGAGTCCAAACTGGATCATTATTTAATCCACCTAGAGCTGAACCTTGAATTACAGGACAGTTGTCTCCGTCATATTCGTAGAAATTCAATAAATCTCTAATTTCCATTTCAACAAGTTCTAACAACTCTTCATCATCAACCATATCCACTTTGTTCATGAATACTACCATTCTAGGAATACCAACCTGGCGACCTAAAAGGATGTGCTCACGTGTTTGTGGCATTGGTCCGTCTGTAGCAGCTACAACAAGAATAGCACCATCCATTTGAGCAGCACCAGTAACCATGTTTTTTACGTAATCCGCGTGACCAGGACAGTCAACGTGTGCGTAGTGACGGTTAGCAGTTTCATACTCAACGTGAGATGTATTAATTGTAATACCTCTTTCTTTTTCTTCTGGAGCATTATCAATTTGATCAAATGATTTTGCTTGACAGTAACCAGCATCAGATAACACTTTAGTTATTGCTGCAGTTAAAGTTGTTTTTCCGTGATCCACGTGTCCGATAGTCCCAATATTTAAATGGGGTTTGTTACGGTTAAAGGTTTCTTTTGCCATTTTACTTAATTTTTAATCTTAGTTATTTATTAGTGTTCAATTTTATACTTTGTTGAGCCAACTACGGGAATTGAACCCGTGACCTCTTCCTTACCAAGGAAGCACTCTACCCCTGAGCTAAGTCGGCAGTTTTTAGATTACAGATTGCAGATTTCAGATGTTAGACAAAAAATCTAACTTTAAAATCTGCCATCTAAAATCTGCCATCTGGCTTGGTGGGGAGAGCAGGATTCGAACCTGCGAAGTTCACACAGCAGATTTACAGTCTGCCCTCGTTGGCCGCTTGAGTATCTCCCCAGACAATTTATGATTTTAGATTTATGATTTTAGAATAACCCAAAACCAACACCACCATCCATAAATCAAAACTTTTTTATCTTTTGCCTTCTACAGAAATCTGAAATCTAAATTCAGAAATCTACAATTTTTAGAGCCGGCGGAGGGACTCGAACCCACGACCTGCTGATTACAAATCAGCTGCTCTAGCCAACTGAGCTACGCTGGCAATATCAATAAAAAAAGTCCGCTATTTCTAACGGACTGCAAATGTATATCTTTTTGTTTTTTAATCAAAACAATTTTATAAAAAATTTAGATTAAATATGTGTATTGATTTTTTCTTTTCTTTTTACTAACAAACGCTCTATAGATTCTGCTGCAAGCTCTATTGCTTCTTCAAAAGTTTTGCATTGTTTTTTTACTAAAAAATCGTCACCGGGAACAATAATTTTCATCTCCACGATTTTATTTTCCTTGTCACTTGTCTTTTCTACTTTCAAATAAACGTCAGAGGATACTACTTTATCGTAATACTTTTCTAATTTTGACATTCTTTCTTGAACGAAATCTACTAGTTTTCTGTCAACAGTAAAGTTAACTGCGTGAACATCTACCTTCATAATCAATTTTTTTTAGGGGTTAAAAATTTAGAATTATTTTTGATTTCTTGGATGAGCATTTTCATAAACTTTCTTGAGTTCCAATAAACTACTATGCGTATAGACTTGTGTCGATGCTAAACTTGAATGTCCTAATAATTCTTTTACTGAATTTAAATCGGCTCCGTTATTTAATAAGTGGGTCGCAAATGTATGTCTTAATATGTGCGGACTTTTCTTTACTTTCTCGGAGACAGTACTAAAGTAAGTATTTATTAATCGATATACAAATGAATCATTTAACTTTAACCCTTTTTTAGTGAGAAAAAAATAGTCATTATCCGTAACCTTCTCTAAATGTGCCCTTTCGTTTAAATACAAAATTAATTGTTGGGATACTATTGGCAATATTGGAATTATCCGTTCTTTATTTCTTTTGCCAAGAACTTTTATCGTATTGCTTGACGAATTTACATTAGTTATTTTCAGATGAATTAGTTCTGTTCTTCGGATTCCGGTGGTATAAAACAAATCGATTATGAGCTTGTCTCTTATCTCTTCGAAACCTACTGGATTTGAAATTTGACTTAATACTTCGGCTACTTCATTCTCTGAAAAAGGAATTTGAAGCGTTTTGGGAGTTTTTAAAGCTTTGTGTTTTAGCAGCGGACTAACTTCTATTTGTTTTGTTTTTAACAGGAATTTATAAAAGGCTTTTAACGAGGCAATCTTTCTATTGACGGACACATTCGAAATATTGTCATCTACAAGCGAAACAATCCAACTTCTGATTTGGCTGTAGTTTGCCTGATCTATATTTTCCTCGTTAAATTGATTTTTATTGAATGATTCAAAGAACCCTATATCATTCAAATACGCATTTACGGTATGTGGAGAATAGTTTTTCTCCAATTGCAGATAATCTCTAAATACGTCCTTATTATTAGTCATAAAAAAACCGTTAGTATCAAAGATATTAAACTTTAATGACTAACGGTACTTTATTTTGATAGAAAATAATTAACTATTCTCTATGTTGTCTCTCATATTCTGGATATAAGCCGCTTTTTGAATTTTGGCTCTGTTGGTAACTGATGGTTTTATAAAAGCAGTACGTGCTCTTAGTTGACGAACAGTTCCTGTTTTGTCAAATTTTCTTTTATAGCGCTTTAATGCTCTATCGATATTTTCTCCGTCTTTAATTGGTATAATTAACATAATATAGACACCTCCTCTCGTTAAGGCTGCAAAAGTAATCAATTTTTTGAATTATGAGTTATGAATTGTAAATTATTTTTTTGAGATAAAAGAAAATAGACAAAGAGATAAAAGACTAAAGAAAATAAGTAAACAAAAAAAAACCAAGTTACAATTTATTGCATCTTGTCTTTTATTTATTATCTATCAGTCTATTATCTCAAACCTTACCCTTTCAAAATATTTCTCGAAATCACCAATTTCTGAATCTCAGTAGTTCCTTCGCCAATGGTACACAATTTTGAATCTCTGAAGAATTTTTCTACAGGATAGTCTTTGGTATAACCGTAACCACCGTGAATTTGGATGGCTTCAGTAGAAACTTTCACACAAACTTCGGAGGAATACATTTTGCTCATTGCTCCCAGAGTGGTCATATTTCGATCTTTATTTTTCAGGAAAGCCGCTTTGTGCAACAACAATTCCGAGGCTTCGATTTCGGTGGCCATATCGGCTAACTTAAACGCTATTGCTTGGAATTCACTTATCGCTTTGCCAAACTGATGTCTTTCTTTCGAATATTTCAACGAAGCTTCATAAGCCCCTTTTGCAATCCCTAATGATAACGCACCAATGGAAATTCTTCCACCATCCAATACTTTCATGGATTGAATAAAGCCTTCACCAACTTCACCTAATCTATTGGCATCTGGAATCCGACAATTATCAAAGAATAATTCGGCAGTTTCGCTGGCGCGCATTCCTAATTTATTGGCTTTTTTTCCTGAAGTAAATCCTGGCATTCCTTTTTCAAAAATAAAAGCAGTCATTCCTCTAGAATCTCCTTTTTGTCCAGTGCGAACAATTACCACCGCAATATCTCCTGATATTCCGTGTGTTATAAAATTTTTGGAACCGTTTACAATCCAGTCATCCCCATCTTTTACGGCGGTAGTATTCATTCCGCCAGCATCAGAACCGGTGTTGTGTTCTGTTAAACCCCAAGCGCCAATATGTTCGCCTGTAGCCAGTTTTGGAATCCACTTTTTCTTTTGTGCTGCTGTTCCAAAGGTCAAAATATGATTGGTACATAACGAATTATGTGCTGCAACAGACAAACCTATTGACGGGTCTACTTTAGAAATTTCTTCTATAACGGTAATATATTCGTGATATCCCAATCCTGAACCACCCAATTCTTCTGGCACTAAAACACCCATAAAACCCATTTCGCCTAGTTTTTTGAACAAAGCAATTGGGAAAGTCTGGGATTCATCCCACTCCATTATAAAAGGTCTTATGTTTTTTTCGGCAAAATCTTTTATAGATTGTGCAATCATAGATTGCGTTTCGCTGTAATCGAAGTTCATTGTAATAATGGTATAAATTTTAAAAGTCCAAATATAAGACTATAATATTTGCCTTATCGATAGACATTCCTTTAATTTTTGTTAAATCTTCAATATTTTTTATATCTCCGTTCATACTTCGATACGTAACTATATTTTTTGAAAGCGGATATTTAAAATACGGAAATAACGAAAGTTCTTTTATAGAAGCATTATTAATATCGATTTTTTTGACATTTGGAAGAGTCGAAACCTTGAAATGAGTATTCAAATTTTCGATAACCTCAGGCGATAATCCCCAAACATCCTTCATTTGTTCCATCGAAACAAAACCGCCAAGACTTTCTTTGAATTTCAAAATCCGAAGCGAAATGGCCTCACCTATTCCATAAATCTTGATTAGATCTTCCTGCGAAGCCTGATTGATATCGATGATGACAATTTTTTCTTTTTTGGCGAAAGCCGTATTGGGATATTTTTTATAATCTTTGAATTCCTTCTTGTTGTTTACCCAATCCGGAAATTTAAAATATGGTGAAATAGCATCCAACAAGGAATCCGAAACTTTAGTCACGGCCTGAAACTCTTTTGGCGAGTTTACATATTTATTTTCTTTTCGGAAAGCAAGAAGCCTGTCGATTTCAGCAACGGACATTCCAAGTTTGTAGCCTTTATAATCAGTAATAAAATTGGGGTTGAAAGGATAAATCTTTGGAACATAATCCCTTTTTTGCTGTTTCATCGAATCGATTTCCGATTGCAGCGATAGCCATTTTTCTTTCTCGGGAGAAGTTTTAGAAAATGAAGAGAAATCAACAAAAAAATACAGCATTTGAAGTACAATTATGACAAAAAACAATAAAAAAATACCTGAACGCTGAACTCTAGAAAACTTGAAAAAGGATTTAATTGTTTCGAAAATCATTAATACACTATTTTACAAAGCCTAAAAATATGAAATATTTTACAATCTATCCCTTTCTATTGAATATTATATTAAAAATCAAAAAAAAGTATTTTTGAAAAAAATACAGCTTTCTATGTCTTCATACCATTAAAAAAACAATATATTTGAAACCTATAAACCATAAACCATAACTATATGTCTATTTGGAGAAGAAAACCATTAGCCCAACTTTTGGCTGAAGCCGCTGATTCTGAAAAAGGATTAAAAAGAACGCTGACCGCCTGGTCATTAATTGCATTGGGAATTGGCGCCATCATTGGAGCTGGTTTGTTTGTGAGAACCGCAATGGCGGCTTCTCAAAACGCTGGTCCATCAGTAACAATCGCTTTTGTTGTTGCAGCAATTGGTTGTGCTTTGGCTGGATTATGTTATGCTGAACTTTCTTCATCCATTCCTATTTCTGGTAGTGCTTATACGTATACGTATGCTACTATGGGTGAGTTTATGGCTTGGATTATTGGTTGGGATTTAATTTTGGAATATGCAGTTGGAGCCGCCACTGTTGGTATAGCTTGGAGTGAATATCTCAATAATTTTTTGATTAATGTGCTACATATTAGTCCAATACCGTTTGAATTTTCGCATTCGCCTTTTCAAAAACTAGTTGATCCGGTAACTCAAGTAACGCATCACGGAATAATTAATTTACCTGCTCTATTTATCGTTGGATTAATTACCTTGTTATTAATAAAAGGAATTCAAGAATCGGCTTTTGTAAATGGCATCATTGTTATTGTAAAAGTTACCATAGTAATTTTGATTATTGTAATTGGTTGGAATTTTATTAATCCTGCCAATCATACACCATATATTCCTGCAGCTTCCGTGTTTACTGACGAACATGGGATTGATCATAGTTATGGTGGCATTATGGGGATTTTGGGAGCTGCTGGAACTGTGTTTTTTGCCTTTATTGGTTTTGATGCGGTAAGTACTGCTGCACAAGAAACCAAAAACCCTAAAACTGCTATGCCAATTGGGATATTAGGTTCACTTGCAGTTTGTACCATATTGTATATTCTTTTTGCTCACGTATTGACTGGTGTTGCTACTGTAGAAGATTTTAGAACTGGTGGTAAAGAAGCTTCGGTTGCATTTGCCATTAATAAATATATGATTGGTTATTCTTGGCTGGGACAACTAGTAACGGTTGCCATTTTATTTGGTTTTACATCCGTTATTTTGGTTATGTTATTAGGGCAATCTAGAGTTTTTTATTCTATGAGTAAGGACGGTTTGTTACCAAAAGTATTTAGTCATTTACATCCAAAATTTAAAACTCCCTACAAAGCTAATATTGGTATATTAGTAATTGTTGGTTCATTTGCTGCATTTATTCCGGGAGATATTGTGGGGGATATGACTAGTATTGGAACATTATTTGCTTTTGTTTTGGTTTGTATTTCGGTAATTATTTTAAGAAAAACAGAACCTGATATGAAACGTGAATTTAGAACCCCATGGGTTCCATTAATTCCAATATTAGGCGTTGCTGTTTGTCTTTCTATGATGTACGGTTTGGGTTGGCCTAACTGGTTAAGACTTTTTGTCTGGATGGCAATTGGTGTAGTAATCTATTTTACTTACAGCAAGAAAAATAGTGTATTGAACAATCCGGAAAAATAATTTGGTGCCACATTAAAAAAGGGATTATAAAGTTACACGACTTTATAATCCCTTTTTTATTTATAACGGTTTGCTACAAATCAAAAACCGAAGTGCGCTTTCCTCGAACTAAATCTTTCAGCCGAATCCAGAACGCTAAGGTTAGATAAACGCCAAACCACAAACCTGCTGTGACAAACGAAATGTAAATAAAAAACAATCTCACATCTGAAACCCGCATTCCCAGTTTGTCGGCAAGGCGCGAGGAAACGTGAAAACCATGTTTTTCAAAAAAATATTTTAGTTGTAGAACCGCTCTCATTTTTTGGGTTTTGGGTTTTGGGTTTTGGGTAAAATTACAAAATTTTCGAATCAACGTAAAACCGAATCAACAAATTAACTTTTTTTCAATAACTCCATTCCAATGGCACAATCTAGGCAACGACTTTTATTACAATATTCGTTTTTGAGTTGCAACAAGGATTGGGTTTCAAAAGCACTTTTTGATTTGATTCCAAAAGAACTGAATTTATCCATAATCGCATTTTTCTCCGGTGCCACTTCATTTAAAAGCTGAATCAGGTCTTCTGAAATTTCTTTTCCCTGGCTTTTGGCATAGGCAAATTGAAGCGGAATGATGGTATTAATTATAATCAAATCGATAAAGGATTTGGAAAGCTTCTTCTTTTTCTTGGGACTTTCTTTGTCAAACTTATAATGGTTTTGCCAATAATCAGAAGCCGAAACGTCGAAGGCTTCATAAATATTCTGAACTGAATCTGAGCTGCTTATTTTTGAAAACAAGTTTTGCTGACTGTGGTATAAATTCGCTAATTGCGACAATCGAATCGTAGGGAAATTATCCGGACGATGTTTGAAAAACTGAACAGGTTCAACGATCTTTTTCTCCAATTGATATTTGTGAAGCAAATAGAAATACCTGAATTTTAAATCCTGAAAATAAGTATCTTCCTTTTCCGATTCTAATAATCCTGCATTTCCTATAAGCAAAGCTTCTAGGTTTTCGACCTCGAAACTTTCTTTTCTTATGATGGAAAACGGAATGGATTGGGCAATTTTTAAAAAGATTTCGCCATTAGTATTCAGCCCGAAATTCTTAGCCAAAAGGCAAAACAACACAGCTTCCCAATCGTTATTGGTTTGTTGTAATAACTCATAAATGGGTTTTGATTTCCTTTCCAAACGTTCAAAAAACAAACGCTCCTGCCAATTTTTTAAAGCGAATCCATCAATTTCTTTTAATTGCTTTTCGCAAAAAATCCAGGATTTTGGTGTCATCAACGATTGATAATCAGTAACTGATGCTGTGTCAACATATTTCTTGAGTTCCAAAACCGGAATTTCGGTATTATTGCTTCTGAAAATCTCGGTATCGTGTTCCCAAACCACGTGAAGAATTACATTTTCATAAGCCGCATCTCTCTCGTGATGATGCACATACCAATCCGAAGATTTAAGATGAATCTCCACATTTCCAGCCCATTTTTGATTTCCAATAATAATTTGTGCATTGAAAAAATCAGGCCCGGCAAGCTCTAGATATTGTCCAATATTGACAATCGTAATTTCCTCTCCATTGGAAGTTTTCAAATTCAAAGTGTCGAACTTTTTGAATTTCCATAGATAGTGGAGGAAGTCTTCTTTCATTTCTAGCCTTTTAGATTAAAGACTAAAGTAGTAAAAAATTGTAAGTGTGAGCAATTTATCTCATCAAATACAATTTGGCGCAAGCTCTAGCATCGGATAAAGCTTCGTGGTGGTTTAAAGCAATTTTCATTTCGCGGCAACAATCGCTTAATTTGGTTGGCTTTAAGCCTTTGGCTTTGTAAATTTTTACCGTGCATTCCCATCGGGAGCCAATTTTTAACTCCTCATAATCCAGTCCATAAAGCGCCATTGATTTGGCCAAAACGTTCCTATCAAAACTTTCGTTATGAGCGACAACCACTCGATTTTGAAGGCGTTTCTTGATTTCGGGATAAACTTGTGCAAAGGTTTTGGCATTCACAGTATCTCGAGGATAAATTCCGTGAACCGCTATGGTAAAATGCGAATATTCGTTTCGTGGCGGCTTGATTAAGGTAACATATTCGTCAACAATTACGCCGTTTTCGACAGTAACAATACCAACAGAACACGGATGATATGCCGTTGCGGTTTCAAAATCTATGGCGGTGAAAGTCAATTTGATTTTAGATTTTA
>JAEMQE010000223.1:0-1400 GCA_022758945.1 Lentimicrobium sp.
ATATTTTGGTTTGTGCATCACGATAATATCTAAGGTTGTGGTTTGATTAAAGATTAGAAAACACGATATTATTTAAACAATCTAAATTTAGATAATAAAGTTGTGGTTTGATTAAAGATTAGAAAACACGATATTAGTTGGCTTGTTACCTTCTAATAATCAAGAGAATAAAGAAGAATATCGTAAAATAAAATGCTCCTTTTTAGTGTAATGTCGGCTAGATTGGAGCATTTTTTTATTCCTATTGTTGAAATTTATAAAGTTAACTATCAAGTATTTGAAGCAACTATAAAATTTTGTATTTTTGTATTTCAAATTTATGTAGTTATGACAACAATCACTCTGAAAATAAACGAAAAAACAAAAGCAGGCAAAGCCCTTTTGTCAATGGTTAATCTAATTTCTTCAGAAAATAAAGGAGTTGAGATTTGTGATGCGCCCAACTTTGAGACAGTAAAAGCAATGTATGAAGCCAAAAATAAAATAGGCTTAACAAAAGCAAAAAACTCCAAAGATTTATTTAAAAAACTGGGGATTTAATGTACAGTTTTGTTTATGCTACAAAATTTAAAAAAGACATTAAACTTTGCCAGAAAAGGAATTATGATTTTGAGGAGTTTAAAGTTGTTATAGAAACTCTGGAAAAGACAGGGAAACTTCCAACAAAATACAAGCCACATACTTTAAGCGGAAACTATAAGAACCATTGGGAATGTCATATAAAACCGGATTGGCTTTTGATATGGCTACAAGATGAAGAATTAAAGGAACTCGTTTTGATTAGAACAGGAACACATAGTGATTTGTTTTAAAACAATTCCAAATTTCGTTTAAGCATCCCAAGTATTCTATTTGGCATACACTAATTAAATTCTTTTTTTCTACTCTTTAAAAACAATGTCCCAACACCACCATTTCATTCTTCACAAACCTTACGGCTATTTGAGCCAATTTATTTATGAATTGAAACGCAAGAAAAAACTTTTGGGCGAATTACACGCATTTCCAGCAGGAACAATGGCTATTGGTCGTTTGGATGAAGATTCCGAAGGTTTGCTATTGTTGACCACCGACGGAAAAATGAGTGAAATCGTGCGTAGCAAAAAAGTTGATAAAGAATATTACGTTCAAGTTGATGGAATTATCACACAAGAAGCGATTGATACAATGAAAAAGGGAGTTGAAATTGGTTTCAACGGCACAAAATACATCACTAAACCTTGTGAATCTTTTATCATCAATGAAATTCCCGCTTTTGGCGCCAGAGGAAAAAAAATAAGGGACGAACGTCACGGCCCCACTTCTTGGGCTTCCATCACCGTTAATGAAGGCAAGTTTCGTCAGGTTCGAAAAATGACGGCAGCCGTTGGTTTTCCTACCTTGCGATTGGTAAGAGTTCG
>JAEMQE010000223.1:1500-6348 GCA_022758945.1 Lentimicrobium sp.
TTCGAAAAATGACGGCAGCCGTTGGTTTTCCTACCTTGCGATTGGTAAGAGTTCGAATAGGAACCATACATTTGAACGATTTGCAAGCAGGAGAAGTGAAAGAAGTTATGAATTTTGAATTATGAGTGATGAATTGTTGAAGTTATTTGTACCAGCACAAAACCCAAAACCCAAAACCCAAAACCCAAAACCTCAAATATGTTAAACATCGTTTTAATAGAGCCTGAAATCCCCAACAATACGGGAAATATTGGTCGTTTGTGTGTGGGCACCGAAAGCCGTTTACACTTAATCCACCCTTTTGGGTTTGTCATTAATGATAAAAACCTCAAACGTTCTGGATTGGATTATTGGGTACATCTCGATGTGACCGAATATCAAAATATTGACGAATGGATTGCCCAAATTCCAGATCAATCCCGTGTTTTCTTGATGAGTTCCCACGCCACAAAATCCATTTATGAAGAAGGTTTTCAGGATGGGGATTGGTTGGTATTTGGAAAAGAAAGTGTGGGTTTAAGTGAAAAAGTTTTGAATCGTTTCGAAAATCATTTGACCATACCGATGTCGAATTTAATTCGAAGTTTTAATATTGCGAATTCCGTTGCGTTTGTAGTTGGCGAGGCGAAGAGGCAGATTTCAGGTGGCAGGTAACAGATTTAAGGTAGCAGTTTCCAAATTTGTTGCTAATTTCCGGGGGTTAGGGGGCTTTTAAGAAATCACAAACTTCCCCTTTTCGCTATCAAAAACAATATGTTCGTCCTTGAACAAGGTATTGAAACTACCTTTTAGAATCAAATTACAAGGTTGGTCTTGAACCACATTTTCCACAGTCATAATAATCATTTCGTCGCTCAATTGTATCGCCATATCAATGTCGTGAGTCGAAAAAAGAATGCATTTTCCTGTTTCTTGGGTGAGTTTTTTCAAGAGTTTAAAAAGCACGACTTTGTGGAGTAAATCTAAGTGGGTGGTGGGTTCGTCCAAAATAATTAGCGGAGTGTCCTGCGCCAAAGCTCTTGCAATCAAGACGATTTGCAATTGTCCATCGCTAATTTCATAATGTCTTTTGGATGTCAAATGACCAATTTGTGTCAGTTCGATGGCTTCGTTGATTTTAGCAATATCGTTGTCGGTTAGCGTTCCAATCCAATTAGTGTAAGGCTGTCTTCCCAAAGCGATGAGTTCCCAAACGGTCAAATTACTTGGTGGTAATTTCTCAGTCAAAACGACACTTAGATTTTGCGCTAAAGTCAAAGCATCCAATTCGTGAATGTTCTTTTCGTTCAAAGAAACAGTTCCCGAAAGAGGTTTTTGGATTCCAGTTATTGTTCTTAAAAGTGTTGATTTTCCAATACCATTTGCACCAATTATGGCGATTAGTTTTCCTTCCTGTAAATTCAAGTTGAGATTTTCGGCAATAATTATTGTTGAGCTTTTGGTTTTGTAACCAATGCTTAAATTTGAAATTGAAAGTATATTTTTATTGCCCATTTTTATTTACAAGTTATGTTTTTTAAACGCATAGAAACATAGTTTTTTGGAATCTATAAAAGAGTTTATAGTTGAAACTCGTTTCAAACATAGAGAAAATGTTTATTTTTCCGGTAAATTTTTAAAATATTCGTTTACAAAAGTCTTTTGTCCATCTTTAAAAATATTAAAACAATTGAAATTAATTAAAATTCCTTTTGAAGCTTTTAAAAGTTTCATATAAGTTAAAAGTTGCGCTTCAAATATGGGATTAGCTTGTATTACTGATTTTAATTCTACAACTAAACAATTTTCAATAAATAAATCACATTTGAAATCTAACTTTAGTTCTTTCGTTTTATATACTAAAGGAACTTTCATTTCTGTAGAAAAGTTTATTTTTCTTTGTGCTAATTCTTCTTTCATACACTGATGATAAACACTTTCGAGTAAACCTCTTCCCATTATTTTATGCACTTCAATAGCAGAGCCAATAACTTCATAAGTTAACTCGTCTAAATATTTTTGTGTTATCATAGTAGTTTTTTTTTAATATCAAACGCATAGAATCATAGAAAAAAGGGTTTAGATAGACCAATTCTTGAGTCTGCATAGCTATGATTAACTATAATCAAGCGAAGCGTCTTGATAAAAATTAATAAAAACTATGTTTCTATACGTTTAAAAAAAATATTAGTTCATCATTTTACGTTTCCTAATCAATAACCAAATCACTATTGGCGCACCAAAAATTGAAGTCACGGCATTAATTGGCAAGGTTAAATCGCTTCCCGGAAGTTGCGAAATACTATCGCAAATCAACATAATTATTGCGCCTAAAATCAACGTGCTCCAGAATAAAATAGTGTGATTACTAGTTTGAAAAACCAACTTGGCAATATGTGGTACAGCTAATCCAATAAAGGCAATTGGGCCGGCATAAGCGGTGATACTTCCTGCTAAAATACTGGTGGCAAAGATGATAATCAATCGGGTTCTTTTGTAATTCATTCCCAAGCTTCGGGCGTAATTTTCTCCCAAAAGCAAAGCATTCAAAGGTTTGATACTGACAAGACTTAAAAGCAAACCAATAGCCACGCAAACAGATAAAATTGCAATCGAGGACCAAGACAAATTCCCCAAATTTCCCAAGGACCAAAAGGTGAATTTTTGCAATTGTTCGGCGGAACTGAAATAGGTGAGCGTTCCAATGATGGAGCTGGTTAAACTCGCAAACATCAAGCCGACAATCAAGATTGCCATTGTGTCTCGCAATCTTTGTGAAACAGCTAAAACTGCTATTAAAACCAAGAAACTGCCCAAACTTGAGGCTAAAACAATTCCAAAAGATGAAAGTAAAATAGAAGATAAACTCATTGGTAAAAAAGCAGCACCCAAAACAATTGTTGCCACACCTAAACTTGCCCCAGAACTTAATCCCAAAACATCGGGTCCAGCCAATGGATTTCTAAATAAAGTCTGCATTAATAGTCCACTAATTGATAATCCCATTCCAACAAGAATGGCTGCAATGGCTTTCGGCAACCGATAATTGATGATAATATAATCCCAAGTTTCTTTGCTTGAATTCCCTCCTGTCAGGCTGTTAAAAACATCTTTTATTGGAATAGAAACCGAACCCAAGCTGATATTCAATAGCAATAGCAAAGTTAATGACAATGTCAAAATGGAGAATAAAGCAATATTTCGGTTTTGGAACATTTATTTTCAAGTATCTTGTCATTTCGACGAAGGAGAAATCACATTTGTTGCTCTCGTTATGTGATTTCTCCTTCGTCGAAAGGACAAAGTTGGTAAAAAATTCGAGACAATTCGTTTTCTATTCTAATTTCTGAAAGAAATAAAGTTTATGATTTGGCAATAATTCCGGATGAAAAATTTTAATCAAATCTTTCAAAACCCAGTCGGGGCGAGTAGGAGACCATTCAAAATAAATGATTCCGCCTTTCGCTCCTTTATTTAAGGCATACGAATATACTTTTTTATTTTTAAATGAGGTAAATTGGTCGTAATGTGGATTGCTGTCGCTCATTTGTTTTAAAGACGAAAAATCTCCGGGTGCAATCCAGAAATCGGCATTTTGCGCTTTTTCCAATATGGTTTCAAAAGGCACAGACAAACTTCCGGTTCCTTTCGTTTCTGCCCATAAATAATTGGATTGTGCATCTTTCAAAAATAGGGAAGCCCAACTTTCGCCTTGCGGAACGTACCATTGTTCTTGGTACATTGCACCACAGAGAACAGTTGGTTTTGATGTTGCTTTTTTGGCTAAAGCCAAAGTGGTATTATATTCCTTTTCAATTTCTGAAAAGATAGCATTTGCTTTGGAATCCAATCCGTATAATGCGCCAAAAAACTTTATCCATTCCGCCTTTCCAAGAGGAGATTGCTCTGTCCAATCGCCATTAAGCATTACTTTTAGACCACTTTTTTGAAGATTATCCAAAGTAGGATTGCTGTTGTTTAATCCAAAACTGACAATTACATCCGGTTTCATATCGATTAAAACTTCGGTGTTGAGATTTTCATTGACTCCTACTTCTCGAACTTTTCCGGCATCAATTAACTTTCGGGTTTTAAA
Organism: Lentimicrobium sp.; assembly: GCA_022758945.1. Lineage (GTDB taxonomy): Bacteria > Bacteroidota > Bacteroidia > Flavobacteriales > Flavobacteriaceae > Flavobacterium. Next base: position 5,576 of record JAEMQE010000223.1, read on the forward strand.
TGAAGAAATATAATCCGTATTCGGAAAACCAACTAAAGTATTTTCTACTCCCAATAATTCCAATGCCGGAATATGAGTTGTAGAAGTCACAACAATTGATTTTATGGGTATTTGAATAATTGAAAATTGCTTTAAACTATCTGGGATAATTCCGTTTTTTTCTTGAAGAATATAGGTAAAACTGGCTGCGGCTTCTGGCCAAGGATTTGTAATTTTTACGATTGAAAAACCTTTATGTTTATAGATTTCAAAACCTTTGGCATATTGAATTTTATTTTTTGAAAAGGAAATAATACTTTCCTTTTTTGCTTCTTGTTTACATTGGATGAAAGATAAAAAGACTAAAATGTAAAAGGCAGTATTTTGAACAAATTTCATTTAATGTAATTTTTTACAAAAGTATCATTTTGTTTTTACAAAAATATACTTGTGTAACGTTTGATACTTTCTGATCAAAAAAAAGATTGTAATTTTATCAAAAAGAAGTTATGAGAGGCAATTCGAACACATTTATGTATGTCGTAGCAGGAATAATTATGCTGCATTTTCTAGTTGGTTTTGTTTGGCTGATCATTAAACTTTCAAAGAAAAAGGAGGATAAGAAAGAATAGCGATTGTTAATTCTTTATTTTTCAACACTTTGTTGTTTTAAAAACAACTTTTTTATTTTTTTACCAATAAGATTCCTAAATACTCTTCTAATTCATTTATATTTGCAGCCGTATTGAGGTTGCTGTTTTTAATTTTAAAACCGCATTAAAAGGGAATCAGGT